>DASXGF010000352.1:0-2688 GCA_036489275.1 Myxococcaceae bacterium
AAGAAGTGAAGGCCGACGACCACGGTCACGGCTGCCGGGGTGTACGCGTCGAGGTGCAATCGGCCGAGCACGACGGCGATGAAGATGATTGCCGCCCACTGGAGCGTGTTGACCCGTCCGAAGGTCCGGCCGATCCGCCGCTGCTCCTCGGGGTCCACGGCCTCGACGGGTAGGGCATCCGCTCGGCGCCGGAGCACGAGGGCAGCGGCCACCAGCGCGCCGACCCCCGCCGCCAGCGCGCAGGCGGTCGGCAGCGAGAGCCACTGCCGCGCGATGAGCGCGAGGAGCAGCCACAGGGCTCCGAAGATGGAGATGACCAGCACGCCGATGGCGCGTCCTCGGAGGGCGCTCGGCGACCGGTCATCCGGGGTTGGCATGTTGCGGCGCTAGCGTTCCGCGCGACCGCCGCCAGGAAGCTGCAGCGCCCATGTGGTGAAGGCGAGCATGTCCGCCGCCTCCTCGATCTTCTTGCTGGTGGGCTTCCCCGCGCCGTGGCCGGCACGGGTCTCGATCCGGATGAGGACCGGGGCGGAACCGGCCTGCGCAGCCTGGAGCGCGGCGGTGAACTTGAAGCTGTGGGCCGGCACCACCCGGTCGTCGTGGTCCGAGGTCATCACCAGCGTGGGCGGATAGGCGGTGCCCGGCTTGATGTTCTGCAGCGGGGAGTAGGCGTAGATCGCCTTGAACTGCTCCGGGTCGTCGGACGAGCCGTAGTCCGAGGTCCACGCCCAGCCGATGGTGAACTTCTGGAAGCGGAGCATGTCCATCACCCCCACGGCGGGGAGCGCGCAGCCGACGAGGTCCGGCCGCTGGGTCATCACCGCGCCCACCAGCAGCCCGCCGTTCGAGCCGCCCTGGATGGCGAGGCGCGACGGTCGCGTCCATTTCTCGCGCACGAGCCACTCGGCCGCGGCGATGAAGTCGTCGAAGACGTTCTGCTTCTTCAGCTTCATCCCCGCCTGGTGCCAGTCTTCGCCGTACTCGCCGCCACCGCGGAGATTGGCCACCGCCAGGACGCCGCCCCGCTCGATCCACGCGAGCCAGGTGGGCTTGAACGTCGGTGTCTCCGAGATGTCGAAGCCACCGTAGCCGTAGAGCAGCACCGGACGCTCGCCGTCGGGCGTGGTGCCTTTGCGGAAGGTGAGCGTCATCGGCACGCGGGTGCCGTCCTTGCTCGAGTAGAAGACCTGGCGGCTCTCGAACTCGCTCGGCTCGAACTTCAGCTGTGGCGTCCGGAAGACCTGGAGCTCGCCGTCGGCGGGCGTGAGCTTGAGGATGGCCTTCGGCGAGGCGTAGGTCTGGAACGCGAGGTACGTCTCGTCGTGGGCCAGCCGGCCGGTGAAGCCACTCGCGGTGCCGATCGCCGGAATCTTGACTTGCTGCTGGAGCTTCCCATCGAGCCGGCGGATCTCCACCACGCTGTGCGCGTCCTGGAGGTAGTGAAGGACGAAGCGCCGTGCGACCGCCGCCGCGTTCTGCAGCCGGGCATCCGTCTCCGGAACGAGCGTCTTCCAGCGTGCCCGGTCCGGTGCTCGCATGTCGATCGCGATGACCTTGCCGCGCGGCGCGTCGAGGTTCGTGTTGAACCAGAGCACCGGGCCCTGGCTCCCGATGAAGATGTACTTGGCCTCGAGCACGTCCACCAGCGGGCGAACCTTCGAGCCGGGGCGGGCGAGGTCCTGGACGTAGACGCGGTTCCGCCGGTCGGTCCCCTGCGAGACCTGGATGACCAGCCACCGGCCATCGTCGGAGACCGTCGCCCCGAAGCCCCACTCCTTCTGGTCCTTGCGCTCGTAGATCAGCTTGTCCGCGGACTGCGCCGTGCCGAGCCGGTGGTAATAGAGCTTCTGGAAGTAGTTCACGTCCCGGAGCTGGTTGGGCCCGGGCTCGTCGTAGCGCGAGTAGTAGAAGCCCTTGCCGTCCGGGGTCCACTCCGCCTCGGAGAACTTCACCCACTTCACCTTGTCGGGAAGGTCCCGCCCGGTGTCCACCTTCCGGACGCGCCACTCCTGCCAGTCGCTGCCGGCCTCGGCGACCCCGTAGGCGAGGAGGGTTCCGTCGCGGGAGGGCACGGTTCCGGTGAGCGCCACCGTGCCGTCGGCGCTGAGGGTGTTCGGGTCCAGCAGGGCGCGAGGCTCGAAGCGCGGCAGGTCCACGACGTAGAGGACCGACTGGGCCTGCAGGCCGGTGTTGCGCTCGAAGAAGACGTGGTTGCCCTCGCGGATCGGGACGTCGTAGCGCTCGTAGTCCCAGAGTGCGGTCAGCCGGTCGCGGAGCTCGGCGCGCACGGGGATGGCGGAGAGGTAGCGCTCGGTGAGCACGTTCTCGGCGTCGATCCACTCGCGGTACCCGGGGCTCGAGGGGTCCTCGAGCCAGCGGTAGGGATCCGCCACCTTCGTCCCGTGGTAGTCGTCGGCCACGTCGACGGTGCGGGCGACCGGGTAGCCTTGGCCCGCCCCGGCATCGGGCGCGGAGGCGGCCTGCCTGGAGCTCGCGGTCGCCGCTGGCGCGGGCGCGCCGTGGGAGCAGGCGATCAGCGAGAAGACGGCCGTCGCCAGGAGCGCGGTTCGCATCAGGCGGCCTCGAAGAGAGCCGCGGCGCCCATACCTCCACCGATGCACATCGTCACCACCCCGTACCGGCCGCCGCGCCGCTTCAGCTCGCGGAGCAACGTCGCGGTCATCCGGG
>DASXGF010000366.1:0-16477 GCA_036489275.1 Myxococcaceae bacterium
CGCGCCGGTTCGCGGGTTCGACCACCTGGAGTGAATCAAGCCCGCCGAGTGGCCATAAGGTGTGGAAACTACCGGAGTTTTTATAGGTGCCAGACACCTCGTTACGGCCGTGGCCGATCGTCTCAGGTGCAAGGCCCGGAGGGGTTGCGCGGCGGGATGAAGCCGCAGCCTCCGTCGATTCTCACACGTGCCCCCGATGCACTCTGCGTCTCGGAGACAGGGTTCCCCGGGAGCCTTCTTCGAAACGCAAGTCGGAGGCCCGGCATCAACCGCGCAGTAGCCCACCTGACTGCAGAGAGAGGCGCCGCACGGCTCCCCCGCGGGTAGCTCGCCGTTGACGCATTGCCCCGCTGCATCCCGCGAGCAGGGCGGATGCCACAACGACGAGCGGAACGACCCGACAGTTTCATGAGACCCCCCAACTGCCCGAGAAGGCTAACGCAGAAGCGAACGGGGGTGAGCCTCGGGGAGCTCCGGGTGATCGCCAGCAAGCATCGATGGCCGTGACCATCTTGCGCACGCCATGACGCGCTCTCCGCCGCCCTCGGCGCTGGCCGCCGCCGTGCTTCTGGGCGTGGCCACCGGCCTGCGTTCGTGTCTTCCTCTCGCCATTCTCTCGGTGACCCGGTCCCGTCGCCGCGCGCTCCGGGCGCTGCTCGTTCCGCCCGCGGCGGGCGAGCTGGTCGCCGACAAGCTGCCCCGGATGGGGAGCCGGCTCGCGCCCGGCCCGCTCACTGCCCGGGTCGTCGCCGCCGGCATCGGTGCGAGCTGGCTCGTCCCGTCGCGGAACCGTGCACCGCTCGTCCTCGCCGGAGCTGCCGGTGCGCTGGCCGGCGCCTTCCTCGGGCATGGCGCCAGGACGAGGCTCCCCGCAGCGACCGGGACGCCGGATCTCCCGTGGGCAGCGCTCGAGGACGCGACCGCTGCCGCGCTCACCGGCACCGCCCTTCACCTCGCACCCGACTGAGAGCGTCCTCTCCCCGACAGGCGCGTCGAAGGTGCGTCTCCCGGGCGGCTCCAGCACCGTCGACGCGCTCGCGCGGAGCGATCCACCGACTAAGCTCACCCGCGTGAAGCGGAGGACGACAGCGGCGTGAAATTCCTGGTGACCGGCGGCGCGGGCTTCATCGGCTGCAACGCAGCACGGCGGTGGATGGAACAGGGCCACGAGGTGGTCGTCCTCGACGACCTCTCCCGACGCGGCGCGGACAGCAACCTCGAGTGGCTCCGCACCCAGGGACGGTTCAGCTTCGAGCGCGTCGACATCCGGGAGGCCGCCGCGCTCGACGCCGCAGTGGCCCGCCACCGCGACGCGCAGGTCGTCCTCCACCTCGCTGCCCAGGTGGCCGTCACCATCTCGGTCACCGATCCGCGGAACGACTTCGAGGTCAACGCGCTCGGCAGCTTCAACCTCCTCGAGGCCGTGCGCCGCCACGCCCCCGCCGCGGTGTTCCTCTACGCCTCGACCAACAAGGTTTACGGCGGTCTCGAGCATGTGGGCGTCGAGCTGCGGAACGGCCGCTACGCCTTCCGCGACCGCCCGCGCGGCATCTCCGAGGCCGAGCCGCTCGATTTCCACTCCCCCTACGGGTGCAGCAAGGGCGCGGCCGACCAGTACGTCCGCGACTACGCGCGCATCTACGGCCTGCGCAGCGTCGTCTTTCGACAGTCCTGCATCTACGGCTGGCGCCAGTTCGGCGTCGAGGACCAGGGCTGGGTGGCCTGGTTCACCATCGCCGCCGTCACCGGGAAGCCGGTCACCATCTACGGGGACGGACGCCAGGTGCGGGACCTCCTCTTCGTCGACGACCTCTGCGAGGCCTACGACGCCGCCGTCGAGCACATCGACCGGGCGAGTGGCCAGGTCTTCAACCTCGGAGGCGGCCCGGAGAACACCCTGTCACTCCTCGAGCTGGTCGAGCAGCTGGACCGTCTCACCGGCCGCCCGCTCCGCCCGGCCTTCGCCGACTGGCGTCCGGGGGACCAGCCGATCTTCGTCGCCGACGTCACCCGCGCCTCGGAGGCTCTCGGCTGGCGCCCGCGGACCGGGGTGGCCGAGGGCGTCCGGAAGCTCGCCGGCTGGGTCCAGGAAAATCGAGCGCTCTTCGGCTGAGCCCCGCCCCGGGGTGTGGGGAGGGGTGTACCCCGCCGGCCACATCGCGACCGGAATGTGAAATCCGGTCCGTGCTGCGCCAGAATCGCCGCCCGAATGGCACTGGTGCCCCCGCCGACCCGGAACGGAACGGTCCGCCGCTCCGTGCTGGACGAGTTTCCCGCCGCCCGGACGGCCCGCCGACCCGCACCCGCGCGGAAGCTCGCCGCGGCGCTCGAGGAGCGGAGTCAGCCGGTGTCGCTCTCCCTGCAGAGCAAGATCCTCGTCTCGCACTTCCTCCTGGCGATGGTGCTGGTGGGGACCCTGCACTTCGTCCGCAACGCCAGCTGGGCGGTGCAGGCCCTCGTCGCCAGCGCCCTGACGCTGGTGCTCGCGCTCCTCCTGCCGGCGGTGCTGGCGAGGGTGACCCGACTCCGCTCGCTCAGCCGGAGCGCGCTCGACATCTCGCGCGGTGACCTCGCCTCGCCCGTGACCACCGAGCCGAGCCTCGGGCGCGACGAGATCGACGAGCTCACCACCGCCATCGGCAACATGCAGGAGAACCTCCGCGAGCTGGTGGGTCACATCCAGCACACCGCGGCCAGCGTCGCCGACTCGGCCAACGAGCTGCAGCGCTCGGCGGAGAACGTCAACGCCGCCACCACCGAGGTCGGCACCTCCATCCAGAAGATCGCCCTCGGCGCCGGCACCCAGTCCGACCTCGTGGCCCGCGCACAGAAGGTCATCGGCGAGATGGCGGGGAGCATCCAGCGGACCGCTCTCTCCGCCGAGGACGCCGCTCTCGCCGCCGGTGAGACCTCGGTCGCCGCCGAGCAGAGCAGCAAGGCCGCGCGCCTCGCCGGCGAGAAGGTCAACAAGGTCTTCAGCCGGGTGGAGAGCGCCAGCCACGAGGTGTTCGCCTTCGGCGAGAAGACCCAGGAGATCTCGAAGATCGTCGACGTCATCACCCAGGTGGCCCAGCAGACGAACCTCCTCGCCCTCAACGCCACCATCGAGGCGGCGCGCGCCGGCGAGTACGGACGCGGCTTCGCGGTGGTCGCCGACGAGGTGCGCAAGCTCGCCGAGTCCGCCGGCAAGAGCGCCGAGCAGATCAGCAAGCTGGCCCGCGACATCTCCGGTCAGTCGGTCGCGGTGGTCTCCGCGATGAAGCAGTCGATCGAGGAGCTCACCGACGGACGCGAGGACCTGGGCACCATCGTTCGCTCGATGGGGAGCATCACCGACACCGCCCGCAAAGGTGCGGAGAAGGTGCACCTCATCAGCCAGAGCGCCCGCGAGCAGCTGGCCGGCAGCGAGGAGATGGTGAAGGCCGTCGGCGAGATCTCCGAGGTCGCCGAGGCCAACGCCAGCTCCACCGAGGCGGCCGGAGGCAACATCGAGGACCAGACCGCCGCCGTCGCCCGTATGACCTCCGCCGCCCAGGAGCTGAACAACCTCAGCCTCGAGCTGCAGAGCGTGGTCCGCCGGTTCCGGCTCGGGTCGTGAGCGCTCCCGGCAGCTCCGCCCAGCGGGGTGGGACGGCATCCGACCGCGGCCCGGTCCAGCACGTGGTCTTCCTGGTCGACACCACCCGCTACGCCCTCCCCCTCAGCGCCGTGAGCCAGGTGGTGGTCCAGCCCGAGGGACTGGTCCGTGTGCCTCGAGCCCCGACCCCGGTGCTGGGGGTGGTGAACCTCCGGGGCAGGGTGGTCACCGTCGTGGACTTCTCGCTGCTCCTGGACCTTCCCGCCCCCCAGCAGCCCCAGCGCAAGCTGATCCTCCTCGAGCGCGGCCGCCGGGACCTGGCGCTGAGCGTCACCGACGTCGAGGGCTTCGAGACCGTGGACAAGGTCTCTCCCCAGCCCCGCGAGTCACGCGCCCCGGTCCGGGGAGTGACCCGGGTCAAGGGTGCGGCAGTGACGGTCTTGGACGCGGATGCGCTCGACCTCGCGGTGACAGGCCTCTTCGACCGCGGCTAACATCCGTCACACCGCATCCCCACCGGGCCCATGCCGAAGCGAGTGCTGATCGTCGACGACGCGGTGTTCATGCGGAACATGATCCGCGACATCTTCAGCTCCGGCGGCTACGAGGTCGTGGGCGAGGCAGCGCACGGCATCGAGGCCATCGAGAAGTACCGGGCCCTGAAGCCCGACCTCACCACCATGGACATCGTGATGCCGTACAAGAGCGGCATCGAGGCAACGCGGGAGATCGTCCGCGGCGACCCCAAGGCGGTCGTGGTCATCTGCTCGGCGCTCGGCCAGGAGTCGCTGGTGATGGAGGCGATCGAGGCCGGCGCCGCCGACTTCATCGTCAAGCCATTCCGCGCCGAGGACGTGCTGACGGTGGTGAAGAAGGTGCTGGGCGAGACGCCCAAGGTGTAGCTCTGGCCGCGACCCTCGACATGTCCCGCTACCTCGGCCTCTTCGTGGCCGAGGCCTCGGAGCACCTCGAGGCGCTGGGCCGCGACCTGGTGGCGCTCGAGGGCACGGCGAACACCGAGACGGTGGACTCGCTCTTCCGGCACGCCCACTCGGTCAAGGGCATGGCCGCGTCGATGGGTCTCGAGCCCATCGCCCAGCTCGCCCACCGGGTGGAGGATCTGGTCGACGTCGCCCGGCGGCTCCCCGGGGCCCTCGGCCGCGAGCGCGTCGATCTACTGCTCACCGCGACCGACTCGATGCTCGCCCTGGTGCGCGGGACCGGTGAGGGCAATGCGCCGGCGCCCCAGCCCGAGCTCCTTGGAAAGCTCGGCGACGCGGTGGTGGCGCTGACCGGACAGGCGCCTCGACCGACGAAGGTGGCCCGGGTCGATCCGCTGCCGAAGCCCGCCGCCGCCGCGCTCGGGGTGGGGAAGTTCGAGGTGCGCTTCCGCATCCTCGAGGCCGCGCAGAGCCCCGGCCCCCGGGCCTTCCTGGTCTACAAGAAGCTCACCGGACTCGGGGCGGTGACCCAGCTCCGACCCTCGCTCGAGGACCTGCGCGCCGGCGCCATCCCCGACGGGCGGGTGGCGCTGGTGCTGGAGACCGACGGCGGCCTGGACCCGGTGCGCAGCGCGCTCGCCCTGGTCCCCGAGGTGGAGCTCATCTCCGCCGAGCCGGTGGTCGAGGTCCGCTCCGAGCCTCCGCCCGCCGCTGCCCCCGCCGAGCCGGCGCGAACGGTCCGCGTCCGTACCGAGCTGCTCGACGACTTCCTGGAGATGGCCGGGGAGCTACTCCTCGCGACGGCGCGCCTCCGCGACATCGGCCGGCGCTTCCCCGAGCACGAGCGCCCGGCCCTCGACGAGGGCGTCGATCGGCTCCACTCCCTGGTGAAGGACCTCCACGGGAAGGTGATGGGCGCCCGGATGACCCCGGTGGCGGTGGTCACCGACCAGCTCCCCCGCGCCGCCCGCGACCTGGCCCGGAAGCGCGGCAAGGACGTGGAGGTCACGGTGACCGGCGCGGAGATCGAGATCGACCGCGCGATCCTCGACGCCATCGCCGAGCCGCTGCTCCACGTGCTGCGAAACGCGGTGGACCACGGCATCGAGGCGCCCGGGGTCCGGGTGGCGTCGGGCAAGCCTCCGCGGGGCCGGCTTGCCATCTCGGTCCGCCGGACGCGCGAGCGAGTGGTCATCGAGCTGGAGGACGACGGGAAGGGAATGGATCCCGACCGGCTGCTCGCGGCCGCCGTCGCCCGCGGCAAGCTCTCCCCCGAGGCCGCGGCACGGCTCACTCCGCGCGAGGCGCTCCTCCTGGCCTGTCTACCGGGCGTCTCCACCGCGACCGACGTCGACGACGTGAGCGGCCGCGGCGTGGGAATGGACGCCGTGAAGCGATCCGTCGAGTCGCTCGGCGGCGCGGTGGAGCTGGACTCGCAGCTCGGCCGTGGCACGCGCATCACCCTCCGCCTGCCGCTCACCGTGGCCGTCGTGCAGCTGCTCCTGGTGCGCGCCGGCGGCGAGGTGGTGGGCCTTCCCATCACCAAGGTGCTCGGGGCGGTGGAGCTGCCGGAAACGGCCGTGCAGCGCTCTCCGTCGGTGAACCTCATCTCCTACGGGACGCAGCTGGTTCCGGCGCACGACCTCGCGCGTCTGCTCGCGCTGCCAGCCCCGCCGCCGCCGCGCACCCGCCCCTGGGTGGTGATGGAATCCGAGGAGGGAACCGTGGCCCTCGGCGTGGAGGCGCTCCTCGGACAGGAGGAGGCGGTGCTCAAGGCGCTCTCGCGGCCGCTGGACCGCGTCGCCGGGCTCGCCGGGGTCACCATTCTGGGCAACGGGCGCCCGGTGTTCATCCTCGACGTCCCGCGGCTGCTGGTCTGAGGCGACCGAGGACGGAATGCTCGCCCTCCCGCTTCACCTCCTCCTCCTCGGCACCCCGGTCCTCTCGGACGCAGATCTCAAGACGGCCGAGCGGCTCGCCTGGCGGGCCGGCGTCCCGAAGGGGACGGTCGAGTCGCTCTCCACCGACGTGACGGGCGACGGCGCGCCCGACGTGGTCCTGCTCACCCGGACCGCGGACCGCCTGGTGCTCTTCGTGGCCGAGGGGCCGGTCTCCCCCGTGGGCCGCTGGTGGCGGGTGGACCTGCACCGCGGCAACGAGGCCGGGGAGCTCTGCGTGCCGGCGAGCGCGGTCCGGGTCCACGTCGAGGACCACGCCTTCGTCTCCGCCGCGCTGGAGTGCGACCGGGAGCGTACCGGCGCCTGCCCGACCCCGCTGGGTCGCGCCCTCCGCATCGAATCCGGCCGCTGTCCGGCCGTTCATGTCTTCTTCGACGGTCGTGACCTCCGCTTCTGGTCGGGCGCCCCCCGGCCCGGTTCCCCCAGTGCCAGCATTCCCGCCGGCCCGTTTGCACCATAGGGTTAGACCCGTGCCCGCCGAGCTCACCGAGGCCCAGGCAGACGCGCTCCGAGAGCTGACCAACGTCGCTGCCGGACACGCCGCGCGTGCGCTCTCCATCCTGCTCGGAGGCGAGAAGTTCGGGCTCTGGCCGCCGCTGGTCCGGAACCTCGAGCACGGTCAGCTCACCGCGCTGCTCGGGGGAAAGGGCGCGCCGCTCACCTCGGTCAGCGCCGAGCTCCGGGGCGACGTGAGCGGAGCGATGGGGCTCGTCTTCACCGAGCCGCACGTGCAGACCTTGACCTCGCGTCTGCTCGGGGCTGCCGGACAACGCTTCCAGACGCCGGAGGTCGCGCTCCGCGACGCCGCGAACCTCGTCTTCGCCGCCGCGCTCGACGCCACGGCCCGGCTGTCGGGGGTGCGCGCGCTGCACTCGGTGCCGGTGGTCGGCGAGGGTCCCGCGGAGATGGTCGCCCGGATGTGCGTGCCGAAGGACCGTGGCTGGGTGCTGGAGGCCGAGCTCTACGCCTCGCCGCTCTCGGGGCGCTTCTTGCTGCTCCCCGACGCGTCCGGGCTGACGACGTTCCTCCGCGGCCTGAAGATGGCGTAAGCCAGGGTCCTTCCGTGGACCCCACCCGGCTGAGGAAGCTCCTCCAGGACGTGAAGCGTGGCCGCACCAGCGTCGACGACGCGGCGCGCGCTCTGCGCGATCTGCCGTTCGCCGAGCTCGGCTACGCGACCGTGGACACGCACCGGAGCGTGCGGTTCGGATTCCCCGAGGTGGTGTACGGCGAGGGAAAGACGACCGAGCAGCTCCTGGGCATCGTGGAGGTGCTCGTCGGCCGGAAACAGCCGGTGCTGGTGACCCGGCTCGCCGAGGAGAAGGCCTCGCCGCTGCTCGCGCGCTGGCCGAAGGCGCGGTGGCATCCCCAGGCGCGCATCTTCCACCTCCCGCAGGGGCGCCCGCGGGCCGGACGGGTCGCGGTGACCTGCGCCGGAACCAGCGACCTACCAGTCGCGGAGGAGGCAGCGCTCACCGCCGAGGCGATGGGGGCGACGGTGGCGCGGATCTACGACGTGGGCGTGGCGGGACTGCACCGGCTGCTCCGTCGCCGGAGCGAGATCCAGGAGGCCCACGTGGCCGTCGCCGTCGCCGGCATGGAGGGAGCGCTGGCCTCCGTCGTCGGTGGACTGGTGGGCATCCCGGTGGTGGCGGTGCCGACCAGCGTGGGCTACGGAGCGAACTTCAAGGGCCTCTCGGCGCTCCTGACCATGCTCAACTCCTGCGCCTCCAACGTCGCGGTGGTGAACATCGACAACGGCTTCGGCGCCGGCTTCTACGCCGCGCTGGTCTCGCGCAGCGTCACCCGGACCGGAAGCCGCAAGTGAGCGACGTCCTGTACCTCGAGCCGGTGGGCGGCATCGCCGGGGACATGTTCCTCGCGGCGATGCTCGACCTCGGCGTGGACCGCGACGCGCTCGAGGCCGGCCTCCGCTCGCTGCGCCTCGACGGGTGGGGTTTCGAGACGAGCCGCGCCGTCCGCCAGACCATCTCCGGCGTGCACCTCGAGGTGCGGCTGTCGGCCGAGGTGCCGCACGTCCACCGCGGCCTGGTGGAGATCCTCGGCCGCATCGACGCGAGCGCGCTCCCTCCCCGGGCCCGGACGCAGGCCCGGGCGGTGTTCGAGGTCATCGGCCGCGCCGAGGCGAAGATTCACGACCTGCCGCTCGAGTCGGTCCACTTCCACGAGGTGGGGGCGGTGGACAGCATCGTCGACGTCTGCGGCGCGGCCCTGGCCCTGGAGCTGCTGGGCCAGCCGGAGGTGGTGACGGCGCCGCCCCCGCTCGGCAGCGGCATGGTGGAGACGATGCACGGCCGGTTCCCGGTGCCGGCGCCTGCCACGCTGGAGATCCTCCGCGACCTCCCCGTGCGCTTCGAGGGTCAGGGCGAGCTCACCACTCCCACCGGAGCGGCGCTGCTGCGCGCGCTGGCCCGTCCGGGCCCACCTCCGCCGATGCGGCCGCGGCGCGTGGGCTACGGGCTCGGTCGCCGCGAGCTTCCGGACCGGCCGAACGTGCTGCGAGCGACCCTCGGCACTCCGGTGGAGTCCGCGGCCGGCGAGGTCTGGGAGCTGGCGGTCACTCTCGACGACGCCACTCCGCAGCTTCTCGGATACCTGGTGGAGACGCTGCTCGAGCACGGAGCGCTCGACACGTGGGTTGCGCCGGCCACGCTCAAGAAGAGCCGGCCGGGGCACGTGCTCTCGGTCCTGGTGGCGGATGCCGATCGGGAGCGCGTGGTCCGGAAGCTCCTCACCGAGTCCCCCACGCTGGGGGTCCGGGCCTGGCCGGTCCAGCGGACAGTGCTCGATCGGACACACGTGGAGGTCGAGACCGCGCACGGATCGGTCCGGGTGAAGCTCGGGAGCCTGGACGGCGAGACGCTGAACGCCGCCCCGGAGTACGAGGACGTCCGGGCCCGCGCCGAGGCGGCAGGGGTTCCCTTCAAGCAGGTGTGGGCCGATGCTCTGGCGGCGTACGCTCGCCGCCGCTGAACGCTCCGGGGTGCCGGAGACTGACGAACGGAGGACGAGATGCCCGAACAGCAATGGGACGACAGGCTGCTCGAGTACGTGCGCAGGACCGGTGAGGACCTGAAGCGCACGGGCGAGGAGTTCCTGGACCAGGCGCAGAGGACCATCGACGAGCTCCGGGACCCGGCCCAGCAGGAGAAGTTGAAGGCGCGTGTCGCCGAGCTGCGCACCTGGGCAAAGACCAAGTTCGAGGAGGCGCGGAGCCGGGCGGAGGAGGCCCTCGGCATCGAGCGCCCGAAACCGGCACCCACCCGGTCGGCCAAGACCCGCAGACCGGCGGCCAAGAAGGGCAAGGGCGCCTCCCGGACCACACGGCGTGCCGGGAGCAGTTCCAAGGGAACGAAGCGGCGCCGCTGACATCGACCCGCCTCACGTCCGTCACCTGTGTCAGAATCAACAGTTGCGTGAGCTCCGAGACCGGAAAGTTCTCCACCGACATCGGTGAGGACGTCATCGCCGCTGCGCTGGAGAGCGTGGAGAAGACGCGCGAGTCCTCGCCAGCGGAGGAGCCCGTGCAGATCGAGGCCGGCGCGCCCGACGAGCTCGCCGCGCTGAAGGCGCGAATCGACGCGCTCGAGGCGCGGGAGCGCGAGCTGTCGGCGCAGGTCGATCAGGAGCGCGAGCGAACACTCCGAGCGATGGCGGACCTCGACAACGCGCGCAAGCGGGCCCAGCGCGAGCGGGACGAGGTGGTGCGCTACGGGCTGGAACGAACCTTGAAAGACCTGCTGCCCGTGATCGACAACCTGGACCGTGCGCTCGAGCTCGGCGAACGGACCGGCAAGTGGGAGGGTCTCGCCGAGGGCGTGAGGATGACGCGCAAGCTGCTGGAGGACACGCTGGCCAAGCAGGGGCTGAAGGCGTTCAGCGCGCGCGGCAAGCCGTTCGATCCGCACGTGCACGAGGCGATGGGCCACGAGGAGCGCGAGGATCTGCCGCCCGGCACCGTGGGCACCGAGGTGCTCCGCGGCTTCAACCTCCACGACCGGCTGGTGCGTCCGGCGCTGGTCATGGTCACCCGTTCACCCGCGCGGGCCGGGGCGAGCCCCGACGGCGCCTCCACCGCCGAGGAGCCGGCCGTGGCGCAGGACGCACCGGCGTCGCCTGAGACGGAAGCCCCTGGGGGGAACGGCTAGGACATGGCGAAGGTCATCGGAATCGACCTGGGTACCACCAACAGCTGCGTCTCCGTCATGGAGAGCGGCGAGCCGGTGGTCATTCCGAACAGCGAAGGAAGCCGGACCACGCCGTCGATGGTCGCCTTCACCGAGAACGGCGAGCGGCTGGTCGGGCAGATCGCCAAGCGACAGGCAATCACCAATCCCGAGGCCACGCTCTACTCGGTCAAGCGGCTCATCGGCCGCAAGATCGACACGACCGAGACGAAGAAGGCCATCGCCCTCAGCAGCTTCAAGGTGGTCGCTTCGCCCAACGGCGACGCCTGGGTGGACGTCCGCGGCAAGCTGCTCAGCCCGCAAGAGATCAGCGCTCAGGTCCTCTTGAAGATGAAGGGCACCGCCGAGGACTACCTCGGCGAGCCGGTCAGCGAGGCGGTGATCACCGTGCCCGCCTACTTCAACGACAGCCAGCGCCAGGCCACCAAGGACGCGGGGCGGATCGCCGGGCTGAACGTGCTGCGCATCATCAACGAGCCCACCGCCGCCGCGCTGGCCTACGGCATGGACAAGGGCACCGAGGGAAGCAAGACCGAGCGGGTCGCGGTCTACGACCTCGGAGGCGGCACCTTCGACATCAGCATCCTCGAGCTGAACACCGGCGTCTTCGAGGTGCGTAGCACCAACGGCGACACCTTCCTCGGCGGCGAGGACTTCGACCAGCGGCTCATCGACTGGCTGGCGAAGCGGTTCATGGACCAGACCGGCATCGACCTCCGCAAGGACCGGATGGCCCTCCAGCGGCTCAAGGAGGCGGCGGAGCGTGCCAAGCACGAGCTCTCCAGCGCTCCGGACACCGAGATCAACCTCCCCTTCATCGTGGCCGACGCGAGCGGCCCCAAGCACCTCACCGACACCATCGACCGGCAGACCCTGGAGTCGCTGGTGATGGACCTGGTGGAGAAGACGCTCGACCCCTGCCGCATCGCGCTCAAGGACGCCGGGCTCACCACCCAGGCCATCCATCAGGTCCTGCTGGTGGGAGGAATGACCCGCATGCCGCTGGTGCAGCGGCTGGTGAAGGAGTTCTTCGGAAGGGAGCCCCACAAGGGCATCAACCCGGACGAGGTGGTGGCGGTGGGCGCAGCCATCCAGGGTGGCGTGCTGAAGGGCGAGGTCAAGGACGTCCTCCTCCTCGACGTCACGCCCCTGTCCCTCGGCGTGGAGACCGCCGGCGGGGTCGCGACCCGCATCATCGACAAGAACACCACCATCCCCTGCAAGAAGAGCCAGGTCTTCTCCACCGCCGTGGACAACCAGCCGCTGGTCTCGGTGCACGTCATCCAGGGCGAGCGCGAGATGGCGGCGGACAACAAGACCCTCGCCCGGTTCGAGCTGGTGGGCATCCCGCCCGCGCCCCGCGGCGTGCCGCAGATCGAGGTCTCGTTCGACCTCGACGCCAACGGCATCGTCCACGTCAGCGCCAAGGATCTCGGCACCGGCAAGCAGCAGCAAGTTCGCGTGATCAGCAACTCCGGCCTGACCGAGTCCGAGATCCAGCAGATGGTCAAGGACGCCCAGTCGAACCTCGCCGACGACAAGAAGAAGCGCGAGCTCGCCGACCTGCGCAACAACGCCGAGGGGCTCATCTACACCACGGAGAAGAGCCTCGAGGAGTACGGGCACGTCGTGACCCCGAACGACGTGGCCGAGATCCAGGCGGACATGGAGACCCTCAAGGGCCTCATGAAGCAGGACGACGTGGTGAAGCTGAAGGAGGCGCTCCAGCGCCTCGAGGGCAGCGCCTACCGGATCGCCGACGCGATCTACGCCGACCAGGCGAAGTCCTCGGCCTGAGCCCCCGGTGGCCGGGAGCGGTGGCGCTCGAGCCCGAGCTCCGTCGACACGACCCGCCGCGCGCCGTTCCGTGAAGAAGTACGAAGCGCGAGGTCCGGCGAATCGCCGGCGTCGCCCAGCGCGGACCTGGACCGCGGATCAGAGGCCTTCCGTGCAGCAGCAGATGGCGCCCGCTGATCCGCGAGCACGGGCCGGGAGCACTCGCTACAGCTCCTCCCGGGGCAACGGATGGGCCGGCGAAGCGTTTCCTCGGATCTGCTGCGGAACATCGAGCTCCTGGTCGGAGTGGCGCTTCCTCTGTTCCTCACCGGTGTCTGGCTGCAGGACCACCTCACAGGAAGCGGCCACTGGGCCCATCCGCTCGAGTCCGCGTTCTTCGAGTGGCTGTCGCTGGTGCCGCTGCTCGTCTTCGTCGGACTCCTCCACTCGGTGGCGATGGCGGTCATCGCCTCGGTCTGGCCGCGCGCGGCCAACCGGCTCACGGTGCTCGTGGGCGCGGTGCTGATGGTCCCGCTCCTCGTCGCCGCCGGCCGTCCGGTGGCGATGCTCACCCGCTACGCCCTCCCGCTGGGGGTCGCGCTCGTCGTGTACACGCTGGCGAGCCGGATCCCCGGCGGCCGTGCACCTCCCGAGGAGGACCTCGGCACCGCGCCACTGCGCGAGGACGAGCTTCGCGGCCACGCGATGGGCCCGCTGGTGATGCCGAGCGTCGAGCACCCGCCACCTCCGGTCGACGCCGCGCCCCGGGCCCCTCCGCCTCCGTCCGCGGCGCGCTGACCCGCGGGAAGCCCGGTCAGGCCCCGGGCACCGCGAGCGGGGAGATCTCCCGCCCGCAGATCCGCAGGAATCGCCACACCAGCGCCACGGCCACGGCGGTGAGCCCCGCCGCGAGCCCCCACCAGATGCCCACCACGCCCCAGCGCAGCTGGAACCCGAGGACCAGCGCCAGGGGCAGTCCGACCAGGTAGTGCCCGATGACGTTCGCGGTGAAGGTGAAGCGGGTGTCACCCGCTCCGCGGAGCACGCCCGCCCCGACGCCCTGAACGCCGTCGGAGATCTGGAAGACCGCGGCCACCATGAACAGCGGGACGGCCAGGGCGGCGATCGCCGGCACGTCGGTCATTAGCGCGACGATCTGCCTCGGTAACACGAGGTAGGTGAGGGCGGCGCAGCCCATGAACGCCGCACCGGCGGCAAAGGCGAGCAGTCCTGCCCGCCTCGCCCCCGGCGTGTCGCGTGCCCCCACCGCCAGCCCCACCCGCACGCTTCCGGCGTTGCCGATGCCCATGGCGAAGGTGAAGGTGACCGAGGAGAAGGTGAGCGCGATCTGGTGCGCGGCCAGGCTCTCCGCGCCGAGCCGCCCGGCGAGGAAGCCGGCCAGGGCGAAGACGCCCACCTCCGCACCGAAGTGCAGCCCGATCGGCACGCCGACCCGGAGGATGCGGCGCTCGTCCTCCGGGAGCCGGCGGTGGAGGTCCGCCGGACGCTCGGGGATGGAGACCTGCCCGATCACCCAGCCGAGGAAGAGCACCTCGCAGATCTGGACGAACGAGGTGGCCAGCGCCGAGCCTCCGGCGCCCATCGCCGGCACCCAGCGCAGAGGACCGGTCCACGCCGGCAACCCCGCCCCGCCGAAGACGAGCAAGAGATCTGCAAGCAGGTTGAGAACGTTCGCCAGCACGGTGGCCCACACCAGGGCGCGCGCCGCGCCCACCGCCTGCGCGTAGCTGCGCTGCGCGTAGAAGACGAGCAGCGCGGCGATGCCCGGCAGCCGCCACCAGACGAACTGGCGCGCCGCCTGCGCCACGTCCGGGGCGATCCCGAACGGCTCGAGCACGTAGGCCAGCCCGAGCGTGGGCAGCACCAGCACCGCGCTCGCTCCGATCGCCACCCGGAGCGCCTGCCAGTAGAGACGCCGCGCCCGGACCTCGTCGCGCGCTCCGAGCGCCTGGCTGATCAGCGGGTCGGCTCCCATCAGCGTGCCGATCCCCACGATGCACACGAAGAAGACCACCGCGTTGCCGAGGGCCGCGCCTGCAAGCTGCACCGCGCCGGCCCGCCCAACCACCGCGGTGTCCACGAGCCCCATCAATGCCTGTCCGGCCTGGGCCAGGGCCAGCGGCAGCGCGAGCCGCACCAGGATGCGCAGCTCGTCGCGCGAGCGCGCCGGGATGGGAGAGGAGGGGGCCATGCTCGGGGCGCCCTCTCATGGCACACTCCCTCGCCCCGTGCCTTCGTCGAGCATCGACTTCTGGTTCGACCTCGCGAGCCCCTACTCGGCCCTCGCGGCGCTCCGCATCGCGGACGTCGCGCAGGGGCTGGAGGTTCGCTGGCATCCCTTCCTCCTCGGGCCCATCTTCCAGGCGCAGGGCTGGCACGACTCTCCGTTCAACCTCTTTCCGTCGAAGGGCCGCTGGATGTGGCGCGACGTTCCTCGCCGGGCCGCACGCCGCGGTGTCGCCTTCCGCCAGCCGAGCCGCTTTCCCCGGCACTCGGTGCTCGCCAGCCGCGTCGCGCTGGTGGCCCTCGGCGAGGGCTGGGGCGAGGACTGTGTCCGGGCCACGTTCAGGGCGGAGTTCGGCGGCGACGCCGACATCGCGGACCCCGGGGTGATGGCCGGCATCGTCGGGCGCCTCGGCCAGGAGGGACCGGCCGTCGTCTCGCGCGCGCAGACCCAGCCGGTCAAGGACGACCTCCGCGCGAACACCGACCAGGCCTCCCGGTTGGGAATCTTCGGCGCCCCCACCTTCCTCGTGGACGGCGAGCTGTTCTGGGGGGACGACCGCCTGGAGGACGCCGTGGACTGGGCGCGGGGCACCCGCCCGGGCTAAGGGACGAGGTCGATGCGTGGTCCCCGGAGCTCTGCCCAGAAGGTGATCGCCTGCGCCCTGGGGTCCGTGGCGGTGTGGTTCCTGACCATCGCCGTGGGGTTCTCGCCCCGCAGGAACCTGCCGGATACGGTGGGGAAGGCCCTCTTCGAGGTGCTCTGGCTGACCTTCCCTGGCCTGGTGGTGGGTGCGTTCTGGGCCTCGCGCGGGCCCGGTGGGCGATTCCCACTCTTCACCGCGCTCCTGACCGCGGCAGCGCTCGTCTGGTCGGCGCACTCCTTCGACCTCCAGTCCGACCCGCTCGCCGCGCTGACCATCGTCTTCGCCCCCCTGATCGTGGCCTGCGTGGCCCTCGGAGGCATCGTCCTGACCGTGGGGGCGGCGTACCTCCGGCGCCGGAGGGGCGGCCCCCACGCTTCACCTTGACCGTCCTCGGACAGTCCACCTACAAGACCGCGGCCTGTTCCCTGGAAGTCACGAGGTCTCCCCATGCGCTCCTCCCTGGCCGCAGTGTCGATCTGCTGTGCCCTCGCGCTCGTCGGTTGCGAGAAGAAGACCTCTGCTCCTGCTGCGGCTTCCGTGGGGACCACCTCCGGCGGGACACCCGGCGTCACCGGGGACACCATCCTCATCGGGGAGGTGGGCTCGCTCACCGGCTCCGAGGCCACCTTCGGCATCTCCACCCGGAACGCCATCGAGCTGGCGATCAACCAGGTGAACGCCGCCGGCGGCGTGAAGGGCAAGAAGATCGAGGTCCGGGTCTACGACAACCAGAGCAAGCCCGAGGAGGCGGCCAGCGCCGCCAACCGCCTCATCAACCAGGACAACGTGCTGCTCCTCCTGGGGGAGGTGGCGAGCAGCAACTCCATCGCCATGGCGAACAAGGCGCAGCCGGCCAAGGTCCCGATGATCTCCAACGCCTCCACCAATCCGAAGGTGACGGAGATCGGTGACTACATCTTCCGCGTCTGCTTCATCGACCCGTTCCAGGGATATGTGATGGCGAAGTTTGCCCACGACCACCTCAAGCTGAACAAGGTGGCCGTGCTCCGGGACCTCGGCTCGGACTACAGCCAGGGCCTGGCCGACGTCTTCGAGCGAAAGTTCACCGAGATGGGCGGGAAGATCGTCGCCGGCGAGACCTACACCAAGGGCAGCACCGACTTCC
>DASXGF010000380.1:0-11074 GCA_036489275.1 Myxococcaceae bacterium
CGAGCTCGAGCGCACGGCGCTCCTCGCGGAACATGAGCCCGACCGGCCCGGTCCACCGGGCCCAGACCACCGGCGCCTCGGTGGGGCCACGGCGCAGCGCCCGCAGCGGAAGATGCACCGTCGCGCGTCCGTCCTGGAGACGAAGCCGCCGGGTGGGCAGCGGCTCGAGCAACGGATCGAGGTCCACCACCAGCTCCGCCGTCCGTGCGCCGGGGAGGGTCACCTCGAGCGTCAATGCCGCCGTCCGCCCCACGTGGAGGAGGGGAGGCGCCTCCGCCGAGATCCGCATTCGCCTCGGGGCGAGCACCGCATCCAGGCCCAGCGCGAGGAGGAAGAGGAGCAGCGCCACGGTCCACACCGGCCAGAGCCGGGGCGAGAGCAGCGCCGGGAGGAGCGCGAGCGGCACCCCCGCTCCGGCCACCACCAGCGCCCGGCGCGTGGGACGCATCATCGCGGCGCCGGCACCTGTTCCAGCACCTGCCGGAGCGCCTCGGCGGCGGTGATGCCCTCGATCTCCGCGCTGGGGGCCAGCACCAGCCGGTGCTGCAAGGTGGGGATGGCCAGACGCTTCACATCGTCGGGGATGACGTAGTCGCGCCCCTGGAGCACCGCCCAGGCGCGCGCCGCCGCGGCGAGCATCAGGATCGCCCGGGGAGAGCCTCCGGCGAGGAACTGGGGCCGGGCTCGGGTCTCGCGGATGAGGTCCACCACGTAGTCGGCGATCGGGTCCGAGAGCCGGATGCCGGCCACCGCCGCGCGCGCCCGGTCCAGCGCCTCGTGGGTCGCCACCGTGGCGAGGCCCAGCTCCTCGAGCGCCGGCGAGGCGGTGCGCTGCCCATGGAGCCGGAGCATCGACCGCTCGTCGTCGCGGGTCGGATAGCCCACCTGCACCTTGAACAGGAAGCGGTCCAGCTGCGCCTCGGGGAGCGGGTAGGTGCCCTCCTGCTCGATGGGGTTCTGGGTGGCGATGACCAGGAACGCCCGGCCGAGCGGGTGACTCTTTCCGTCGATGGTCACCACCCGCTCCTGCATCGCCTGCAGCAGAGCGGCCTGCGTCTTGGGCGGGGTGCGGTTAATCTCGTCCGCGAGGAGCACGTCGGTGAAGACCGGCCCGCGGGTCAGGACGAACTGGCTGGTGCGAAAGTCGAACTGGTTCGTCCCGATGACGTCGCCCGGCATCAGGTCCGGCGTGAACTGCACCCGGGAAAAGCGCAGCGCGAGGCAGGCGGCGAAAGCGCGGGCGAGCAGCGTCTTGGCGGTGCCGGGGGGCCCCTCGAGGAGGACGTGTCCCTCGGAGAGCAGCGCGACCAGGAGCAGATCCAGCACGTCGTCCTGACCGACGACCGCCTTGTGCACCTGGACGCGCAGCGCCTCGCACAGCGCACGGGTCTCAGCGAGCTCCATCGAGCATCCTTTCTCTCCAGCGCTGGATCCTCCGGGCGGCGGCGAGCGCGGCCCGGGGAGTGGTTGCCGCCTGGACCTCGGCGCGGAGCCCGCGGCTGCTCGGGAGGTTCCGCCCGCGACGTCGCGCATCGAGCAGCGCATCCGCGGCCCGGGCGTCCATGCCCGCGGGCGTGTGCAGGCGCTCGAGGACCTCGCGTCGCGCCACCTCGAAGAGCGCTCGGACCGCGACCACCGGCGACCCGACCAGGGTCTGGAGCGTCACCGCGCTCTCGATGAGCGCCGCTGATCCGTGCGGACCCGGGTCGTGCTCGGTGAGGGGCGTGCCGAACCGCGGAGTCGCCGCCCACACCGCGAGCCCCAGAACCACCAGGAGCTGGAGCACCGCCAGCACCGAGGGGAAGTGAAGGAGCCCGGCGAGGATGCTGCGCGCCTGCCTGGCCTGGAGAGTCTCGTCGATGGCCAGACCCTCCTCGTCGGCTCCCAGGTCCTCGAGGAGCCGGGACAGCAGCCGCGCATTGTCGCCGCGGACCAGCCCCGCGTTCGAGAGAAGGTCCGGATCCGAGATCACCACCAGCCGCTGCTCGTCCTCGTCGCGCTCTCCGACCAGGATGCCGTCGTGGCTCGACACGACCGGGATCAGGTCCTCGGAGGTCACCAGCTGCGCGGTCTCCAGCTCGGCGCTGCCTCCGCCGCTCCGGCTCTCGACCTGGACCTTCCCCTCGTGGCGCACCACCGAGCCCTTGAGGTGGAGCGCGGTGAGCCCGGCCGCGACCTCGCGGGTGGTCAGCAGGCGCGCGGACCGGAGCCAGCCCGGCTTCGCGGGGTCGCCCTCGCCGGTCCACTTCGGGAGCACCACGACCACCGTCTTCGCCTCGAGCGTCTGCTCGGCGAGGTGCGCCATCGTCCCGGGCCGGTCGGGGTCGAGCTCGGGCTCGAGGATCCAGAGCACCTCGTTGTCGTGAGGATGGGAAGGGCCCACCCGGACGGTGATGCCGAGGGCCCGGGCGAAGCCGAGGAATGCCGCGTGCCCGTTGGCTGCGCGGCTCGTCACGCCCGGTGGAGGTGCAGCGTCGGGCGGCGCCGGCGCATCGAGCGCGAGGACCGCGGCGACGCCGAGCGAGACGCAGCCCACCGCCCCGAAGACGAGCAGCCAGCGGCGCGAGAAGAGCGCGGGCTCGTTCACCCGCGGGCTCCGGCGAGCGCGGACTTGAGAACTCCGAACCGCTCGGCGCAGCGCTGGTAGTCGCTCTCCGACGCCGCGCGCCCCGCGAAGGTGGTCGTCTCCGCGGCCTCGACGAGGTCTGCCAGCGCCGGTCGTGCCGGCCCGGGCAGGGTGAGCCGGGCCACCGCCTCGCGCGCGGTCATTCCCGGAGCGAGCCGGGAGCCCATTCGTCGGGTCAGCACCTCGAACGTCCGGAGGAGCAGCAGGTGGATCGCCTCGCCGTACCGTCCCTGTGCCGCCAGGGCCTCGGCATCGAGCAGCGGTCCCACGTCGAGGGTCGGGGCGGAGACGCCCTCGGAGGTGGAGCCGGAGTCGCCGCGCTCCGCGAGCCGGCGGGCCAGCCAGGCGGCGAAGAGGAGGACGGCGAGCACCGCGGCACCCACGCCCACCAGGCGCACCAGCTGCGCCGCGACCCCGCCGAGTCCGAACCAGCGGAGAAGGGCGACGATGGGGTCCAGCGCGGCCTCGGCCGACTCGAGGGACCGGATGTCCAGCGCGGCGGGGTAGCTCTGCTGGAGATCCGCGCGGGCGTAGGCCTTCTTCATCGCCTCCTGCACGCGGTCGGGGTGCTCGTTTCCGGGATTGGTGAGCAGGACGAGGAGCGGGAGCGCGGCGCGGATCATCGGGCCTCGGGCTGGATGGTCCCGCCCCCCGGGAGGTGCATCAGCGCATTGTCGCGGAGTCCCTGACCGAGGCGCACGCACCAACTGCGGGGCGGCACCATCCGACACGAACCGCCACCCAGGGCAGCGCGGCCACCGCGAGGGTGAGGGCGGCCGCCAGCGCCGGCCACCGTCTGCCAGGGGAGGCGGGAGGACGGACCCGGGCGGTGGTGAGGACCGCGCGGCCCCCGGTGAGCCGTGCCAGGCCCAGTCGGTCCAGCCAGAGGCTCCCGCAGGCGGGGCAACCGTGGGCGGTCACCGTGCGCAGCTGGACGCCGCGCATCGCCGAGCCGCACTGCGGACAGTGGAGCGGGCGCGTGCCGGTGGAGCCGAGGCGGATTTCCCTGCGGTAGGTCGCGTCCGCCACCTCCGCCATCGAGAGCAGCGTGGAGACCTGGCCCGGGCCGAGCAGCGCGCCGGAGCACCGGGCGCAGGCGCTTCCCGCGAGCCCGTCGCGAAAGCGCTGGAGGGTGGGCGCGTCGCCGCCGCACTGGGGGCAGACCAGCTGGCTCGGCAGCGGTGTGCCGGCCCGCGTGGGCTGGAGCAGCAGGACAGGGAGGGTGATGGCGATGGCGCAGAGGTGGCCCTGCCGTGCCGCCACCGCGAGGGCATTCACGCCGGCGAGCGCGACGGGAGGGAGAGCCAGGAGGCCGAGGCCATCGAGCAGCGTGAGCAGCACGTCGGCGGAGAGGAGCCCGAGCACCGCGCGACTCCACCCGGTCAGGAGCGCCGCGGGCCGCCGGCCTCCGCGACGCATCAGCGCCGAGACGAGATGACCGTTCAGCGCGGGCCACCCGAGAAGGAAGACGCCGGGAAGGACAGCGAGCAGCGCGGAGGAGACCGGGGACCGCACCAGCGAACGCCCCGCGACCGCTTGCCCGGAGGCGAGCGCGAGCCCGAGCATCCCCGCGGTCAGGATCCAGGGAAGCGCGGCGAGCGCCCAGGCGAGCAGCGACACCCGCTCGCCCCGGAGCCCGTGGATGGTGAGCGTGGTGAGCGACGGGAGCACCGCGGGGAACAGCATCTGCGCGAGGAGCAGGACCCCGAGCGCACCACCCAGCACCTGGGTGAGAGAGATGAGCGTCGCCGGATCCGCCGGCGGGCGCGACTCGGGCGAGAGCTCACGGGTCGGCGACTCGGAGGCCTCGACCCGGGGCGTCCGCGCGGTGTTCGACTCCCTGGGGAACGCGCGCGCGCGACGATCGAGCTCGAGCCCCGGCTCCTCCTTCGCCTCGGGGCCGACGAGCGGCACCGCGATGCGGCTCCTCAGCGTCGCGCCGCAGCGGCGGCAGCGCTCCCAGCCAGGGCGCCACTCGTTCCCACAATTGCGGCAGACGTCGCGAGCTGTGGTGGTCGGAGCCATGGGGAGCCGCTGCTGGTGAAAGAATGAAGCAGAGGTGCACTCCCCGCGTCCAGCACGGCGTCGGGGTCGGTCACGACCCTCCAGGGGTCAAGGCGTCCGCGCAGGGGGATGGAGGTCGTCCACCCAGCGGACCGACTCGGGCGCCTCGACGGGGGTGAGGTCGAGGTTCACCACGACGGGGTCCATGCCGCTGCGGACGAGCACGCACTCGAGCGGCTCGTCGGCCGCGTTGATCTCCTGGTGCGGGACGTAGGGCGGCACGAAGATGAAATCACCCGGGCCGGCCTCGGCGGTGAATTCGAGCTGCTCACCCCAGCGCATCCGCGCCCGGCCGTTCACCACGTAGATGATCGACTCGAGCGCTCCGTGGTGGTGCGCACCGGTCTTCGCGTTCGGGTGAATGGTGACGGTACCCGCCCAGAGCTTCTCCGCGCCGGCGCGCGCACGGGTGATGGCCGCAGCCCGGTTCATCCCCGGTGTCTGGGCCGTGTTGGGGTCGAGCTCCGTGCCGCGCACCACACGCACGCCGTGCAGGCGCCAGTGCTCCGCGTCGTGGGCGGCGCTCACTCGGCCTCCGGGAAGCTGAACTCGAGCTCGGTCGGCTCGTCGCCCTGGATCTGCAGCGTGCGCCGTTCCTTCTGGTCACCGAGCGTGAGCTGGACGGTGTGCTTCCCCTCGAAGAGGGAGATCGGGTCGAGAGGCGTGGTTCCCACCGACTTGCCGTCCACGCTCACCGCGATGCCGTCGTCCACCTTCAGCACCAGCGTCCCCTTCAAGATCTCCACCTTGTGGGTTCCGTTGTCGCCGGGCTTCAGGGTGAGCTGCTCGGCCTTCGAGACTCCGAGCGTGGTGTCGAAGAGCTCGAGATCCACCGGCGCTTCCTGGGCGGGAACGGTGAGGGTCACGGGGGTCGTTCCGACGATCTTTCCGCCCATGCGGACGCGGAGCTTCGGCGTGCTCTCGAGGCGGACCGTGGACTCCTTCGCGGCCTCGATCTCGGCGAAGGCGCCGAGGAGCTTCTCCCGGTCCGCCTCGCGCGTCGCCTTCCGCGTGGAGTCCGCCGCGCCAGGCGCAGGCGACGCGGTGCTTGCGCCCGTCGATGCGACGCCTGCAGCCGCGACGGCTCCGGCTGCGCCCGGACGCGCCGTTCGCTCGGTGGGTGCCGGGCCCGGAGTGGCAGCGGGAGGCTGCGGGGGCGCGGTCGCCACCGGCGAGGTGCTCCCGGCGGTCGGCGCGGGCGGGCGCGTTGCTGCGGGGCTCGTCGTCGGCGCGAGTGCGGTCGTCGCTGCGGGACCGGGGGTCGGCGCGGGCGGTGGCGTGACTGCGTTGCCCGTGCTCGGAGACGGCGCCGGAGCGGCCGCGCCACCGGGTGTCGTCGGCGATTCCCGGGCGGCACCAGGAGGCGGGGCGTCGTTGCGCGCCACCGTCGGGAGAGACGGAGGCGCCGTCGGCGTCGGTCCGGGCGGGGTGGCGGCGACGACCGGAGCCGGAGGCGTCGTTCCCTGCTGCGACGCCGGGGCGAGCACGCCGGGGACGGGGAGCCCGACCCGTGCAAGGAGGTCCGTGCGATGGGCGGCCGCGAGGCCCAGGTACGCCCCGATCGCGGCCAGGGCGACGAAGAGGAGCGTCACTCCCACGGTGCGGAGGGGGCGGCTCTCTCCGCCGCCGAGGCGACGGATCGTCCCCGTGGTGCGGCGGCGGGTGTCCGGGCGCTCCATGCCGATCGTCACGGGGGTCACCGCGAGACGCTCGTCCTCCAGCGCCGTGGGGAACACGAAGGCCGACGCGCCGGGGGAGGGCGTGTTGGATCTCACCGGCCGGACGTCCAGCCCCGCGACCGGCGGTGGAGGGCGCCGGCGTGGGTCCGAGCGAACGGTGCGGTCGAGGTCCAGCGCCTCGAGCGCCGGCGGCAGGCCATGACCGGCGGCTCCCTCCACCGGCTCGCTCAGGAGGATGGGACTGGTCGGGGCGAAGGCCGACGCGGTGACGCCCGGAGGGAGCTGGGTCGGTCGTGGGGGCGTGGCCGCCGGCGGAGCGGGCGGCGCGAGCTGCGCGACCATGCGGGAGAGCGCGAACCCGTTCGTGGCCTCGCCGGTGGACCGGATGAAGGTCTCGAGATCGGCGTGGAGGGTCCGGCAGTCCGCGTAGCGCGCGTCCCGGTCCTTGGCCAGTAGCCGATCGAGGATGGCCTGGATCGGCGGCGGAAGGTTGGGGACGCGACGCACCGCGGGGATCGCCGCGTCGTAGAGGACCGCCCGGACCATGCTCGCGTCGCTGTTGGCCTCGAACGGCATCCGACCGGTGCAGAGCTCGTAGAGCACGACCCCGAGCGCGTACAGGTCCACCCGGCGGTCGAGCGCCTCGCCCCGGAGCTGCTCCGGGGCCATGTACGCCACCTTGCCCTTCACTGTTCCGGCCTGGGTGTGGTGGGTCTGGCCCCGTGCCTTGGCGATGCCGAAGTCGACCAGCTTCACCGCGCCGCTGCGGCCGACGAGGATGTTGTCCGGGCTCACGTCCCGGTGCACGAGGTGCAGCGGCTCGTCGCTCACCTGGTCCCGGAAGTCGTGGGCGTAGGCGAGCCCCTCTGCCGCCGAGGAGACGATGCGGGCCGAGAGGGCGAAGGAGAGTGGCGCGCGCTGGTCCCGCGCCCGCGCCAGGAGCAGACGGAGCGTGGGCCCGTCGATGAACTCCATGGCGATGAAGTAGCTGCCCTCGGCCTCACCGAAGTCGAACAGCTGGACGAGGTTCGGATGGTTGAGCTGCGCGGCGAGCTTCGCCTCGCCGAGGAACATCGCGACGAACTGGGGGTCCTCGGCGAGGTGCGGGAGGATGCGCTTGATGACCAGATGCTTCTCGAAGCCCATCGGCCCGTCGGTCTTGGCGAGGAACACCTCGGCCATCCCGCCGGTGGCGAGCTTGCGCAGCAGCTGGTACTTCCCCAGTCTCATCCCTGGGAGAGGGGTTAACACACCTGGCGGGAGAAACCGTGGCCACTGTGCACACCGAGGTCGAGGTCGACGGACGGATGCTCCGCATCTCGAACCCGGACAAGCCGTTCTTCTCCGCGCGGGGGGAGACCAAGCTGGACCTGGTCCGCTACTACCTGGCCGTGGGACCAGGCGCCCTCCGCGGGGTACGAGAGCGGCCCACTGTCCTGAAGCGCTACCCGAACGGCGCCGAGGGTGAGTTCTTCTACCAGAAGCGCGTTCCCAGCCCCCTTCCCGAGTGGATGGAGACGGTGACGGTGACCTTCCCCAGCGGGCGGAGCGCGCGCGAGCTCTGCCCGGTGGACGTGGCGCACCTCATCTGGGCGGTGAACCTCGGCTGCCTCGACCTGAATCCCTGGGCGGTCCGGCGCAGCGACGTGGACCATCCGGACGAGCTCCGGGTGGATCTCGATCCGCAACCCGGAGTCGAGTTCGCAACCGTGCGCCGCGTCGCGCTCGAGGTGAAGTCGGTGCTCGACGGCCTTGGGCTGGTCGGCTGGCCGAAGACCTCGGGCTCGCGGGGGGTGCACGTCTATGTGCGCATCGAGCCCCGCTGGGACTTCCTCGAGGTTCGGCGAGCGGCGCTGGCGCTGGCTCGCGAGGTGGAGCGCCGGATGCCGGAGCACGCCACCAGCAAGTGGTGGAAGGAGGAGCGCGGCACTCGCGTCTTCATCGACTACAACCAGAACGCGCGTGACCGCACCATCGCCTCGGTCTACTCGGTACGGGCCAACCCCGAGGGGAAGGTGAGCTGCCCCGTCACCTGGACGGAGATGGAGACGGTGAACCCGGCGGACCTCACGCTGGCCACGGTTCCGGCGCGCTTCCAGAAGCTCGGGGACGTCGGCGCGGGCATCGACGATCGGGCCCTCTCGCTCCAGCCGCTGCTCGACCTGGCGGCCCATGACGAGGCCCAGGGGCTCGGTGACGCTCCCTGGCCGCCGCACTTCCCCAAGCAGCAGGGGGAGCCGAAGCGGGTCCAGCCGAGCAAGGCGCGGAAGGAGCCCGAGAAGGAATCCGAGGAGTGAGTCGCTCGCGGGGGACACCCTCGCTGCGCCGCCTCCTTCCGCTCTCGGCGGCTCTCCTCGCGTGGTGCGCCGCCCCTCGGCCCCGCACTCCTGTCGAGGCGATCCACCGCGACTGCCGGACCGACTCCGACTGCGCCCTCGGAACTCGCTGCTTGCGGACCGAGGCGTCGATGTTTGTCGGCGGCTATGCCATCTCGTGTGAGTACCGGTGCTGGTCCGATGAGGAGTGCCCGCGCGGGCTGATCTGCCCCATCGGCATCATGGACGCTCCGCCCATCTGCCTCGATCCACGGTCTATCTACGCCGAATGGGACGGCGGTCGCTGAGGCGTCGCGGCGGCCCCGGACTCAGCCAGCGGCCGGAACGACCGGGCGATCCGCGGCAGGCCCCCGACGGCCGAGGAAGGCGTGAATCTGGGCGACCACGTCCGCTCCCTCTCCGATCGCCGCGCCCACGCGCTTCACCGAGCCGGAGCGGACGTCGCCCACGGCGAAGATGCCCGCGACCTTCGTCTCCATCGGCAGCGGCGGGCGCCCGATCACGCCGGCGTTGGTCCCGGTCCGGATGAACCCCCGCTCGTCGAGGGGGACGCCGCATCCTTCCAGCCAGGACGCGGCCGGGTCGGCCCCGGTGAAGACGAAGAGGTGACCGATGGGACGCTCCTCCTCGACCCTGCTGCGACGGTGACGCCATCGCACGCTCTGCAACCCCTGGTCTGGTGCGCCGGCGAGCTGGACGATCTCGGTCTCGCAGAGGACGGTGATGTTGGACGTGGAGGAGATCCGATCGATCAGGTAGCGGGACATGGTGTCCGAGAGTCCCGGCCCGCGCACGACCATCGTCACGCTGCGCGCCTGGCCGGAGAGGAAGACCGCGGCCTGCCCCGCCGAGTTTCCTCCGCCGATCAGGGCCACGTCCTCGCCGCGGCACAGCCGGGCCTCGGCCGGAGAGGCCCAGTACGACACGCCCCGACCCTCGAACTGCGGCAGGGTGGGAATCTCCGGACGGCGGTAACGCGCGCCGGTCGCGACGACCACCGCCCGCGCCCGGACCTGGCGGCCGTCGCCGAGGTGGAGGACGAGCACCGGATCCGGACCCGAGCGCTCCGAGACACAGTCCAGGCGCTTCACCTCGGTCGAGAGGCTGAACTCGGCTCCGAACTTCTGGGCCTGGGCGAAGGCACGCCCCATGAGCGCCTGGCCCGGGACGCCGCTGGGAAACCCGAGGTAGTTCTCGATTCGAGCGCTGGCGCCCGCCTGTCCGCCGAAGGTCGTCTGTTCGAGCACCAGGATCGAGAGGCCCTCGGAGGCTCCGTACACGGCGGTCGCGAGGCCCGCTGGACCGGCGCCGACGATCGCCACGTCGTAGGGCTCGCTGCGAAGCGTCCCCGCCACGAGCCCGAGCGCCCGCCCCAGCTCCTGCTTCGTCGGCTTCCGGAGCACCGTGCCGTCCGGCATGACGAGGATCGGAAGGTCGCCCGGGCCGTAGCGGCTCACGAGCGACGCGGCATCCGCGTCCTCCTCGGGGTCGACCACCCGGAAGGGAGTTCCGTTGCGTCCGAGGAAAGCGGAGATCCTGGTCACCTCGGGAGACCGGAGTGGCCCGATGACGACCGGTCCACCGAAGCCGATCTCGATCAAGGCCACGTGCCGGAGGAGCAGCGCCCGCATGATTCGCTCGCCGAGATCGGCGTCGGCGATCAGCAATGCGCGAAGCTGGTCGGGAGGGACGACGATCGTCTCCACCTCCTCGACCGCCTGGACGTCGATCGCGCTCGGCTTCTCTGTGAGCGTTCCGAGGTCGGCAATGAACTCGCCCGGGAGTATTTCCATCTCCTCGGGAGTGCCTCCGACCATGCGATTGAACTCGGCGACCGGCTGAGCCCGGCCAAGAGGATCGCGGCTGACGACGGACAGCCGGCCGGAGAGGATCACGTACATCCCTGGGCTCGGCCTTCCCACCCGAGCAAGGGGCTCCCCCGGCTGGAACCGGCGCACCTCGCCGAAGCGCCGCACCCGCTCGATCTCGGCCGCGGTCAGGACCGGGAACATCTGGTCGAACCGTCTGGCCAGCGCGCCGCTCGGGGCTGGCGGATTCTCGGGGCCGGTCATGTCAGAAGGCCAGGCCCGGCTTCAGGCCGCCGTGCTCGACGAGCCACGCGTAGCGATCGTGGAGGCACTGCGGGTCGTTCAGGTCGTGGGCCGCGTCGTACCAGAGGACCTTCTTCGGCTCGGTCGTGGCGGCGGAGTAGCGATCGGCCGAGTCGCGGTCGAAGTACTGCTCGAAGCGCCCGAACTGCATGAGCACGGAGACCGGCGCTGCCTTGCGGACGAAGCGGATCCCGTCGACCTCGCTCACGACCTGCACGTAGTTCTCGAGGACGCCGGGCGGCAGAGCCTTGCGGAGCT
>DASXGF010000385.1:0-1617 GCA_036489275.1 Myxococcaceae bacterium
TGCGGAGGGTGCAAGTGGACCTCCGGGCCGTCGGAGGCTCCGCGCTGACCGCGGACATCGCGGTGCCGAAGGACCGGGCTGAGGCCGAGCGCGGGACGGGCATCCCCGTCACCTACGTGCCGGCGCGGAACACGCTCTTCCTTGCGCTCGCGCTGGGGCTCGCGGAGACCCTCGGGGCGACCGACCTCTTCATCGGGGTCAACGCGGTCGACTACTCGGGCTATCCGGACTGCCGGCCGGAGTTCATCCGCGCCTTCGAGGTGCTCGCCAACCTCGCCACCCGGGCGGGGGTGGAGGGGGCGCGCTTCCGGGTGCACGCGCCGCTCTCCGGTCTGCGAAAGGCGGCCATCATCCAGACCGGCGCACGGCTCGGCGTGGACTACGCGCTGACCCACAGCTGCTACGACCCCGACTCTCGCGGACGGGCGTGCGGCCGCTGCGACAGCTGTCTCATCCGTCGAGAGGGATTCCGGGCTGCCGGGGTGCCGGACCCGACGCCGTACGCGACGTGACCGCCGCGCTCCTCAGCGCCGTCGCCCTCCTGGTGGGCGGGCTGGATGGAGGGACGGCGGGGGGCCTGGTCGACGCGAGCGCGCGTGTGCCCGGGCTGGTGGTGGACCTCGCCTACGCCACCGACGACAACTTCCTCGGGAAGGCCGTGTACCCGGAGGGCGCCCGCTGCCTCCTCCTGCCTGGCGTGGCCGACCGGCTCGCCGCGGTGGCCCGTGCCCTCGAGGCCCGTGGGTTGCGCCTGAAGGCCCGGGACTGCTACCGGCCGCTGCACGTGCAGTGGGCGATGTGGAAGCTCGTCCCCCGGAAGGGGTACGTCGCCGATCCGCACACCGGCAGTCACCACAACCGGGGAGCGGCGGTGGACGTGACGCTGGTCACGCTGGACGGCTCGCCGGTGGACATGCCGACCCCGTTCGACACCTTTGGACCCGCGGCGCACCATGGGAGCAATGCCGGGACGCCCGAGGCCCGGGCCCACCGCGAGCTCCTCCGGCAGGTCATGGTCGAGGCGGGCTTCCGGCCCAACCGGATGGAGTGGTGGCACTACGACGCGCCGGAGCGCCGGGGAGCCCCGCTGCTCGACGTGCCGCTCGTCCCCGGGCCGTGAACCCTCTACGCTGGGACGCCCGTGCTGACCTTCGTGCGTGACCACCCGCTCCTCGTCGCCGTGCACGTGGTCGGCCTCGTGGTGGCGATGCGGGTGCTGGTCACCCAGCGCGCGCCCCAGAGCCTGATGGCATGGCTCCTGGCGCTGATCTTCGCGCCCTGGGTCGCCATCCCGCTCTATCTCCTGCTCGGCGGATGGAAGTTCCCCCGCGGGGCGAAGGGGAAGCACGCCCCGCTGCGGATTCCCGACGGCCGTGTCGAGCTGCCCGGCACGCATCCGGCCGCGGACGTGCCGCGCGTGCTCCGGACGGAGGGGGTCCCGGGGGTCCGGAACGGGAATTCCTTCCGGCTGCTCGGCACGGGCGAGGAGGCCTACGCCGGGCTGCTCGGGGAGATCGAGGCGGCCCGGCGGAGCATCGACCTCACCGTCTTCATCCTCGGCCATGACGAGGTGGGAACGAGCATCGTCGCCGCGCTCGCCGCCCGGGCCCGCGCCGG
>DASXGF010000400.1:0-3780 GCA_036489275.1 Myxococcaceae bacterium
GAGGACGATCAGGCTCGGGGCGCCCCCCTCGAGCGTGGCGCGCGCCCGCTGGAGGAGCACCCGGTCGAGGTGATCCGACACGTCCTTCTTCTGGATCTGGAGGCAGTGCCGGGGCGCATCCACCGGCGCCCGGGGGATCGCCAGCATCGGGCCGAGGTCGAGTCGCCGCGCCTTCCAGTGGCTCACCTCCTGGCGGCGGCGGAGCAGATCGCGCCGGCCGATGATCTCGTCGAGGCTCCTCGCGCCCAGCCGGGCCAGGAGCTCGCGCACCTCGCGGGCCACGAAGAGGAAGAAGTGGACCACGCCCTCCGGCGTGCCCTGGAACCGCTCGCGGAGCACCGGGTCCTGGGTGGCGATGCCCACCGAGCAGGTGTTGAGGTGGCACTTGCGGAGCATCACGCAACCCATCGCCACCAGCGACGCGGTCGCCATGCCGTACTCCTCGGCGCCGAGGAGGGCGGCGATCACCACGTCACGCCCGGTGCGCATCCCGCCGTCGGTCTGGAGCCGGACCCGCCCGCGCATCCCGTTCTCCACCAGCGTCTGGTGGGCCTCGGCCACGCCGAGCTCCCAGGGGAGGCCCGCGTGCTGAACGCTGGAGACCGGAGACGCGCCGGTGCCGCCCTCGTAGCCGGCGATGACGACGCAACCCGCGCCGGCCTTGGTGACGCCGGCGGCCACGGTCCCGACGCCGACCTCGCTGACGAGCTTGACGCTGATCCGCGCCTGGCTGTTGACCGACTGGAGGTCGTAGATGAGCTGGGAGAGGTCCTCGATGCTGTAGATGTCGTGGTGGGGTGGCGGCGAGATGAGCGTCACCCCCGGCGTGGAGCAGCGGACCCGGGCGATGCGGTCGTCCACCTTGTGACCGGGGAGTTGCCCGCCCTCGCCCGGCTTGGCACCCTGGGCGATCTTGATCTGCAGCTCGTCGGCGTTGACCAGGTACTCGGCGCTGACCCCGAAGCGGGCGCTGGCCACCTGCTTGATGGCGCTGCGCCGCAGATCCCCGTTGGCGTCGGGGACGTAGCGGCGGGATTCCTCGCCGCCCTCGCCGGAGTTGCTGCGCCCGCCGAGCCGGTTCATGGCGATGGCCAGCGTCTCGTGGGCCTCGGCGCTGATGCTCCCGAAGCTCATCGCCCCGGTGACGAACCGCTTGACGATCGACTCGAGCGGCTCGACCTCCTCGAGCGGCACCGGCGTCCTTCCCGGAGCCAGCTCGAGGAGTCCCCGCAGCGTCGATCCGCCGCGCGCCTCGTCGTCGGCGGCGGCGCTGAACTTCCGGAAGGCCTCCCAGTCCGCGCCCTGCACCGCGGCCTGGAGCAGCGAGACGGTCGAGGGGTTCCACCGGTGCTGCTCACCCTGACGGCGCCACTGGTAGAGGCCCCCGATGGGAAGTGCCGGGCCGGGCCGCGGTCCGTAGCCCCGGCCGTGCCGCTCGGCAGCCTCGCGCTGGAGCTCGGCGAACCCGACGCCGCCCAGGCGGGACGGGGTTCCGGTGAAGTGGCGGTCGATGAGCGCCCGGTCGAGCCCCACCGCCTCGAAGATCTGCGCGCCGCGGTACGACTGCAGCGTGGAGATGCCCATCTTCGACATCACCTTGAGCAGCCCCTCCTCGATCGCCTTGATGTAGCGGCTCTGGGCCTCGGTCTCGTCGAGGGGCAGCTCGCCCGAGTCGGCCAGCGCGCGCACCGTGTCCAGCGCGAGGTAGGGGTTGACCGCCGCGGCGCCGAAGCCGAAGAGCGCGGCGAAGTCGTGCACCTCGCGGGCCTCGCCGGTCTCCACCAGCAGGCCGGTCTGCATCCGTATGCCGTCGCGGGTGAGCCGCTGGTGCACCGCGGAGAGGGCGAGGAGCGCGGGGATGGGCGCGCGACGTGCGTCGACGCCGCGGTCGCTGAGGATGAGCAGGCCGCAGCCGTCGTCCACCGCCTCCACCGCCTGCTGGCAGAGTCGCTCGACCGCGGACTCGAGCGCGCCCTCTCCGGCCTCGAGGTCGAACAGCGCCGGCAGCCGGCGGGGAAGGAACATGCCCTCGTGGTGGCTCTCGGCGAGGCGGGCCAGCTGGCCGCTGGTGAGCACCGGGCCGGGGAGGGTGAGGCGGTGGCACTGGTCCGGCGTCTCCTCGAGGGTGTTCCCGTCGGGGCCGGTGGCGGTGGCCAGGCTCATCACCAGCGCCTCGCGGTGTGGATCGATGGCCGGGTTGGTGACCTGGGCGAAGAGCTGGTGGAAGTAGCGGAAGAGGCTGGGCGCCTGGTCGCTGAGGACGGCGAGCGGGGTGTCCTTGCCCATCGAGCCGGTGGGCTCGTGGCCGGTCTCGGCCATCGGGACGACGATCTGGCGGAGATCTTCGTCGGTCCAGCCAAAGGCGCGCTGGACGACGCGCAGCTCGTGCTCCTCGAAGCGCGCGGGGGCGGGCACGCGAGGAAGCTCGTCGAAGGTGAAGACGTTTCGGTTGAGCCACTGGCGGTAAGGCCAGCGGCCGGTGATGTCGCGCTTCACCTCCTCGTCCTCGAGGATGCGGCCCTCGACGGTGTCCACCAGGAACATCCGGCCCGGCTGGAGGCGGCCCTTCTTGCGGATCCGGTCCGCGGGGACGTCGATGACCCCGGTCTCGGAGGCGAGGATCACCCGGTCGTCCTCGGTGATCAGCCAGCGCGCCGGCCGGAGCCCGTTGCGGTCGAGGGTGGCGCCGATCAGCGAGCCGTCTGTGAAGGCGATCGCCGCCGGGCCGTCCCATGGCTCGAGGAGGGCGCTGGAGTACTCGTAGAAGGCACGCCGGTTCTCGTCCATCGCGGCGTGCTTCTCCCAGGCCTCGGGGATCATCAGCATCATCGCGTGCGGCAGGCTGCGGCCGCCGAGGACCAGCAGCTCGAGCATGTTGTCGAACTGGGCCGAGTCGCTCTGCTCCGGCTGGACGATGGGGAAGAGCCGGTCGAGGCTGCCGCCGAACTTCGCCGAGGAGAGCTGGCTGCGGCGCGCGTTGAGGTGGTTGCGGTTGCCGCGGAGGGTGTTGATCTCGCCGTTGTGGCCGATGAAGCGGAAGGGCTGCGCGAGCTCCCAGGTGGGGAAGGTGTTGGTGGAGAAGCGCGAGTGAACCAGGGCGAGGCCGCTCTGGACGTCCTCGTCGCGGAGGTCCTGGTAGAAGCTCGCCAGCTGCTCCGGGAGCATCAGACCTTTGTAAACGATGGTCTCGGAGCTGAGGCTCGAGACGTGAAAGCGGCGCTCCGGGTCGAGGCCCTCGGCGCGGATGTGGTTCTCCACCAGCTTCCGGATCACGAAGAGCTTGCGCTCGAAGGCCGAGGGGACGACGCGCCGCCGGGCGATGTAGACCTGGCGAAGGACCGGCATCGAGCGGCGGGCGAGCCACCCGAGGCGGGACGCGTCGACCGGGACGTCACGCCAGCCGAGGACCCGTTGCCCCTCGCGCTCGGCGATCTGGGTGAAGACGCGCTCGCACTCGGCGCGCGCCGCCGGATCGGCGGGGAGGAAGACCTGGCCCACTGCGTAAGACCGCGGCTGGGGCATCTCGAAGCCGAGCCGCTCGCCTTCCTTGCGAAAGAAGGCGTCCGGGAGCTGGAGGAGGATGCCGGCGCCGTCGCCGGTCTGAGGGTCCGCGCCACAGGCAGCGCGGTGTGACAGACGCACTAGGATGTCGAGTCCCTGCTCGACGATGGACCGCGACTTCTCTCCGCGGAGATGGGCGACGAAGCCGAGCCCGCAGGCGTCGTGCTCCATCGCTGGCTCGTACAGTCCATGCCTCGAGGGCAGGGGCATCCATGACCT
>DASXGF010000551.1:0-12288 GCA_036489275.1 Myxococcaceae bacterium
CGCTCATCGCGCCGCTCCTCGACATCCTCGAGCGGCGAGGGGACGTGGAGGTGCGCCGCAGGACGCGCGTCACCCTGGTGTCCGACGGTCCGGAGGGCGTGGAGGTCACCCTCTCCCGGGACGGGCAGTCCGAGCGCGTGCGCGCCCGGATGCTGGTCGCTGCGGACGGCCGTGCCTCGCCGCTTCGCCGCGCACTGGGCATCACCGAGCAGCACGATCGGCTGTCGACGATGATCGGCGTGCTGGTGGACGCCGCGGCGCTCCCCCATGCTGGCCGCGGTCACCTCTTCATCGGTGGTCCCGCGCCGGTGCTGGCATATCCAATCTCCGACGCCCGGGCCCGGGTGATGGTGGATCTGCCGCTCGGGTCCGCTCCGGACCGCGTCCGCACCGAGCCGGAGATCCTCTCCGGCGTGCCCGAGCCGCTGCGGCAGGCGATCCTCGACGCGCTCCAGCGCGAGCCGCCGCTCGTCGCCTCGAACGACACCCGCATCATGGAGCACGTCTACCGGGGCCACGTGGTGCTGGTGGGCGACGCCGCGGGCTGCTGCCATCCGCTCAGCGCGAGCGGCATGGCCTCCGCGGTCCGCGACGCGCGCGTGCTCCTCCGGGCGATGGTCGAGGAAGAGAACGACGTTCCCCTCGCGCTCGCCGCGTACGCACGGTGGCGCCGGCCGGCGAACCGCACCCGCATTGCCCTGGCCTCGTCGCTCTACGAGGCCTTCAGCAGCGACTCGGGCGAGATGGCGGCCCTGCGCAGCGGACTCTTCCGCTACTGGGAGCATTCGCTCACCGGGACGCGCATCTCGATGTCCCTGCTCTCCACTCGCGAGACGCGCATGTCGGTCATGGCGCGCGAGTACGCGCGAGTGGTCGCGCACGGCCTGATGGCGCTCGGCGCCGGTGGAGTCCGCGCCGTCCGCAGCCCGGGCCGAGCGGTCCGCGCCGGTGCCCTTCTGGTGGCCTCCGCGCTGCCCCACCTCCGCACCGCGATGGCCGGCGCGGTCGAGGACCGGCTCCTCGCGCTGCCCGCTCACGTCCCCGCCGCCGCCGAGGAATCCCTGGCTCCGAGTCGGGCCTCGGCGTCGAGGTCGTAGCTCCGGCCTCGCCAGTCCACGCGACGGTTCAGCTTCGCCGCGATCTGCACCATTCCGCCGACGAGCGGGATCACCGCCGGCACCCAGAGCTGGTGCAGCCGGATGCGCGGTCCGTGGTACGCGCGCTGGAGCGAGGCCTGGGTGAACACCGAGAAGGCGATGGGCAGCAGCGCCGCCGCCGCGGCGGAGAGATGACCGGTGGCCAGGGCGACGACCAGCGCCGCCCACGCCACCCAGCAGGAGACGCCGCGCACCCAGTTCGGCCAGGTGAAGCGGAACGAGAGCCCGCCCTCGCTGAAGAGGATCCAGCGGCGGAAGGTCCGGAAGAACTGGATGGGACCCATTCCGCCGATGACGATCCGCAGCGGCGATTCGATGACCACGTTCTTCCAGCCTGCGTTCGACAGCGCGCGGCCGATGTACATGTCGTCGACGAACTGGCCCTCGGCGACGCCCACCCCTCCCACTGCGTCGAGCGCCTGACGCCGGCAGACCATGAGCTGGCCCATGATGAAGTCCAGCTCGCCCCGTGGCTCGGCGGCCCAGGACACGGTCGGGCCGTACCAGGCGTTCATCAGGAGCTCGTAGCCGACGTCGCCGGCGGTGGGCCGGTCCGCGGCGGCGACGACCGGGGAGAAGGTGCAGCCACAGTCCGGGCGGGCGAGCAGCTCGGAGACGAGCCGGCCCAGCAGATCCCTCGTCGGGCGGCTGTCCGAGTCGTTGAAGGCCAGGAGCTCGCCAGTGGCACCGGAGACGCCCACCAGCATGGCGTTGAGCTTCCCGGTGCGCTGGGGTGGAGGCGCGCCGGAGAAGAGGAGATCCACCCGGTGGGCCGAGGTCCGGTGCTCGGCGATGAGCTTCCGGATGACCGGGGTCGCCGGATCGTCCTCGGAGTCGACGACGAAGAGCAGCTCGAGCTTTCCCGGGTACTCCATCTCCAGGAAGGCGCGGATGTTGTCCTCGGCGCCGGTATCGAGACCCTTCACCGGGCGGATGACGGTGATCGACGGGGCGGTGGCGGGGAAGGGCGGCGGCGCGGGACGGCGTGCGAGGACGCGGCGGAGCCGGACGTGCCCCTCGACGAGCGCAAGAAGCGAGACGACGACCAGCGTGACCAGGACGGCATTCATTCGGGGCTCTTCTCTCCATGTGCCCCGAGCGACAGGCGCTTCAGCGCTCGCGGCGCCCACCAGTTCGCGTCTCCGAAGAGACGCATGGTGGCGGGTACGATCAGGACTCTCACCAGCGTGGCGTCGAGGGCAACCGCAATCGCCATCCCCACGCCCATCGCCTTGACCACCAGGATCCTCGCCAGAGCGAACGCGGCAAAGACCGCGACCATGATCGCCGCGGCGCTGGTGATCAGGCGTCCGGTCTGCTCGAGGCCCTCGGCGACGGCGGTGCGGTTGTCGTGGCTCCGGTTCCACTCCTCGCGCATCCGCGAGAGCATCAGCACCTGGTAGTCCATCGACAACCCGAAGAGGATGCAGAAGAGGAGCACTGGAAGCGCGGGCTCGAGCGGACCCGGCTGGAAGTGCAGGAGCCAGCGGAGGTGCCCTTCCTGGAAGATCCACACCAGGGCGCCGAAGCTCGCCGCCAGCGACAGGAAGTTCATCACCACCGCCTCCAGCGGCAGGACCACCGAGCCGAGGAGGACGAAGAGCGCGACTAGGGTGACCAGCATCACCAGACCCACGGCAAGCGGCGCTCGCCCCAGAACGAAGGCGGTGGAGTCCACGTCGCTCGCGCTCTGGCCGCCGACGAGCGCCCGCCCGTCACCGACGGTGCGGTCCTTCCGGAGTTCGTCCACGAGGTGCCGCGCCTCCGGACTGGAGATCGGCGCCTGGGTGAGCACCTGGACCACCGCCACGTTTCCGTGGAGGTACGCCGCCTCGGCGAGCGCGAACTCCGGCGGACGGAACGCGGCGGGAGCGTTGGCGAGCTGGAGGTACTGGTCCCGGGTCACGCTCGGGTCGAGGTCGACGATGCTCTCCACCCCCACGACGCCCGGAAGGCGTGCCCAGCGGCGGGTGGCGTCGTAGAGCGGGCCGACCCGCTCCGAGACGAAGGGGTCACCGGGGAACTCCACCGCCACGAGGATGCGGGTCGCGCTCTGCTCGGGGAAGGCGCGGGCGAGCGCCGCGGCGCCCTGGCGCGACTCCGCCGTCTCCGGCAGGGCGGTGATGTCGGTCCCGGCGGTCTGAAGGCGGACGAAGGGCCAGCCAAGGAAGGCGATGAAGGCGAGCGTCGGGACGAGGACCTTCACCGGATGCCGCATCACCCAGCCGGCGAGGCGCTTCCAGACCCCGGCCTCGAGGCCGAAGGCGGGAACGGGAACGCGCAGGAGATCCACCCGCCGCCCGAGCCAGCCGAGGATGACCGGAAGGAGCGTGAGCGCGAAGAGGACGGAGAAGGCGACGACGATGGCGCCGCCGAGGCCCATCGCTGCGAGGAAGGAGCCCTGGTAGAAGAGCAGCCCCGAGAGCCCGGCGGCCACCGCGAGCCCGGAGAACGCGACTGCGCGCCCGGCGGTGTCGAGGGTGCGCTCGAGCGCGGCCTCCACGGTCGCTCCGGTGTCCAGCTCGGCACGGAAGCGGCTGACCATGAACAGCGAGTAGTCGATGGCCACCCCGAGCCCGATGAGGCTCACCACGTTCAGCGTGTACTGGGCCATGTCGAGGTGGTGCGAGAGCGCGAGAACCGCGCCAACTCCGGCCACCACCGCCAGCCCGCCGACGACGACCGGGAGCAGCGCCGCGACCACGGTGCGAAACACCCAGAGCAGGACCACCAGGGCGAGCGGGAAGGAGACGAGCTCGGCGCGCAGCAGGTCGTGCTCCAGCTGCGTGTTGAGGTCGAAGAGGAAGGCCGGCTTCCCGGTCATCGCCACGGTGAACGGTCCGGCGCGCAGGGCGTCCCGAACGGCCGGGAACGCCTTCACCGCGGCCTTCTCGTCGCCCTTCAGCCGGACCAGCACCAGCGCGGTCCTGCCGTCGGAGGAGACGAGGCGTGCGCGCGCCTGCTCGGGAGCGTCGATCGCCGAGATCACCCGCTCCACCACGGGGAGGGCGCTCACCTTCTCCAGGTGCAGGGCGAGCGCACTCTGGAACACGGGATCGGTCGCGGTCATCTTCGAGTGGCTGACCAGCGCGACCACGGTGCTGTCGGTGTCGGCCCCGGCGGCGCCCCGGACGAGCTCCGTCGCCTTCGAGGACTCGGTCCCCTCGATGGTGCCGCTGGTGAGGCTGCCGCCGCGGACGAGGCTCAGCGTCGCGAGCGCGAGCACCACCACGGTGCCGGCGAGGACCACCAGGCGGTGCCGGGAGACGGCCCGGGCCAGGGCGACGAACATGAGGGGGTGTGCTCTGCCCGATCCCCGGGCTCGAGGCAACCCGTGCGGGTCACTGGTACTCCTCGAGCCGGCGTTCCCAGTCCGCCTTCAGCTCGGCCATCAGCTCGATGAACTCCGGGTCGGACCGCAACGAATCGAGGAGCGGGTCGCGGAGGAACAAGAGGTAGTTCGGAAGGCCGGATTGCGTCGCCCTCCGCAGCCAGGCGACTGCCTGTCGAGGATGACCGAGCAGCGCCTGGGTGGCTGCCATCTCGTGCATCTGGTGATGCGCCGGGTTCCCGCGGTCGAGCGGGTAGCCGCGCTCGTAGAAGCCCGCGATGAAGGCGGCCTCGTCCCGCCTGCCTGCCACCGCGAACGTGAGTGCGGTGATCGGGTACGGGGGGTCCGGCATGAAGGCGCCTTCGAGGTCCGGGTCGAAGATCCACTTCACGGCCTCTTGCACCCGGCCCGCGCGGAGGAGCGCCTCGCCCCGGGCGACGCCGACCGGGACGATGTTCAGGTCCTGGGCCCGCTGGAGCGCCTCGCCCCACCGGCCGTTGAAGGTGAGCGTCTGGATGATCTGATCACGGACGTTCCGGCTGGTTGGATTGCGCTTCCGGGCGGATTCGAGCACCCGGAGCGAGAGGTCCTCGAGTCCGACGTGCAGTGCCACCAATGGAATCTCGACCTCGGCCGAGCCGGGCTCCAGCTCCTCGGCACGTCGGAACTCCCGCATCGCCCCATCGAGGTCCCAGCCTCCTGGCTCGCTGAAGAGCAGCACGCCCAGGGCGAGGTGCGGGACCGCGAGCTCGGGCTCCAGAGCGAGCGCTCGAGCGACCTCTGCGCGACCGCGCGTGAGGAGGGCCGGGTGGTCGTCGGCATCGACGAACAAGCCCAGGAGGATCAGCTGCAGTCCTAGCTTGGCATGGGCGAGCGCGTACCCGGGGTCGATGGCGACGGCGTGCTCGAAGTCCTCCACCGCGCCCCGCATGACCTTGGGCGTACCGAACTCGTCCTCCTTGGCGAGGCCTCGAAGGTAGAACTCGTAGGCCTCGGGGTTGCTGGTGGCCCCCCGACGAACTCTCGCGCCCTGGACGTCGACGAGCTGGAGCGCGAGCGCCGCCACGACCTTGGAGGCGACATCTCGCTGGACGTCGAGCACGTCTCGCACGTCGCGGTCGTAGGTCTCGGCCCAGAGCTGCTGGTCAGTCCGTGCGTCGACGAGCTGGGCGCTGATCCGCACGCGGTTGCCCGCCCGGCGGACCGTTCCCTCCAGGAGCGTCCCCACTCCCAGCTCCTGGCCGACCTCGCGGGTGGGGCGCGTGTTGCCCCGGAAGGCGCGCGTCGCGGCGCGCGAGGTGACGCGCAGCGCACGGACCTGGGTCAGCTGGGTGCTGATGTCCTCGGCGAGCCCGTCGGCGAAGTACTCGTCGTCGGCACTGCTTCCGAGGTTGACCAGGGGCAGCACGGCGATGGCCCGGCGGTCGACCTGCCCGCCCGACGGGGTGCGCCGCAGGACGAAGGCCACCACCGCCCCGACGAGGAGAACCAGTCCCCCGATCGCGGCCGCGCGGGGCAGCCGTCGACCGAGCAGCGGCGCGCCGAGGCTGGCGACCAGCGCCCGGGGATCCGCCGGACGGCGCGCCGGGTCGGGATCGAGGGCCGAGCGAAGCGCCGAGCGCCAGGCCCGGGGCGCGCCGGCGAGCCCCTCCTGACCGCCGACCATCTCTCCGGCGACCTGCGCCAGAGCGTGGACGTCGGTGCGCGCGGTGACCTCGACCCCACGACGCTGCTCGGGAGCCATGTACGCCGGGCTGCCGACGACCGCGCCCGCCTCGGTGCCCTCCCAGCCGCTCGCATCGGCGCCTGCTCCGACCGCGCGGGCAATGCCCAGATCGGTGACGACCGCGCGCCGGCCCGTCTCGGCAGCGACCAGCATCACGTTTCCCGGCTTGAAGTCCCGGTGTACGAGCCCGCGCGCGTGGATGGCGGCGAGCCCCTGGGCCATCTGCTCTAGCAGCGGGCGCGCCTCCCCCGGAGGAAGGCGGTCCTCGCGGTGGAGGCGCTCGGCGAGCGTCTCTCCGTCGAGGAACTCCATGGTCACGAAGGCCACCGGCCGGCCCTCCGGACCCGGGCCTTCGTGGAGATCGAAGACGCGGCAGACGTTCGGGTGGGTCACCGCCCGTGCCAGCTGGACCTCGCGCCGGAGCCGATCGAGGAGCGCGCCGCCATCCGACGCCGAGCCGCGGACCGTCTTGAGGGCAACCGTGGCGTGGAGCCGGAGGTCCCTCGCCTCGTAGACCTCGCCCATCCCGCCGCGCCCGACGAGCCGGACCAGCTTGAAGCGCTCGAGGAGGAGCGCGCCCTCGGGAAGTCCGGAGCCGCCGGCCGGAGCGCCGGGGCGGGGGACGGTCTCGCCCAGAGCCTCGGTCTGGTGCTCCGGCTGTTTCATGGCGCCCGTCTCCCCTGGCAGGCCGCGCGGTCGAGGATAGACATCTCCTGCCTCGAATGTCCGGGGTAACCCGCGTCAGGCGTCTACGGGTCAGAACGGCCCACGGGCCCTCAACCAAGGTGGCGTGACGATGAGCGAATTCGTGTTCCTGTTCCGCAGCTCCGAGGAGGACCGCCGGGAGCACATGGGCACTCCCGAGCGGACGCAGAAGACCATCCAGTCCTGGCTGACCTGGCTTCGCGACCTCGAGGCGAAGGGCCTGGTGAAGTCCTACGGCAAGCCGCTGGAGACCGGGGGAAAGGTGGTCCGCCGGAAGTCGGTCACCGACGGCCCGTTCGCCGAGACGAAGGACATCGTGCTCGGGTTCATCACCGTCGAGGCGAAGGACCTCCGGGAGGCCGCGCGCATCGCGCAGGGCTGCCCGTTCATCGTCGGCGAGGGCTCGGTCGAGGTGAGACCGGTCGACGTCGTCCGTGCCAACGAGCGAACCACCCGCGCGGAGTGATTCGCTCCGCCAGCCGGACCCGGCGAGGTCGCAGCGGAGGCGCTCGCCGGGTACTTCACATCAGGAGGCTCAGTTGCAGGTCCCGGTCATCTCGCTGATCCACTGATTCACCAGCGCGACGCCGTGGGTGTCCACCACGCTCCGACCGATCTGCGGCATCGCCGCGGCCGGAGAGGTGGCCTCGATCCGGTAGGTGATGACCGAGTTCTCGGGGTGGCCCGGAACGATGTCGTAGGGCCGTCCTCCAGCGCCCGGGCCCGCGGCGACGGGCCGCTTGCAGACCCCGAGCTGGGTCGGATCGGTGATCGAGTTCCAGAGATAGAGCCCGCTGATCCGTGCATTGCCGTTGGGGTTGTGGCAGAAGCCGCAGTTCGCCTCGAGGTACGCCCGGGCGCGCTGCTCCACCGTTCCGGCATCGGGATCCGAGGCCACCGGGAGCCGCGGCGCGCTGGCCGGGTCCGGAGCGCCGGAGAGGATTCCGATCCGCGACCAGTGGGCGAGCTGGTTCTCGGTCCCGCTCGTGTACGCGTAATCGGTGTTCAGCCAGTGCGTCTTCGGCCCGATGGGCGCGATCGTCCCGGGCTCGGCGTGGCACTGCGTGCACTGCTGCGTGGCGGGGACGAGGTAGTGGGCATTCTGCGTCGCCCCATCACCATCGACGTAGGACAGGTTCACCACCTCGCCGCCGGGGAGGGGCAGCGCCTCCGTCCCGGCGTCGTTCCACCGGTAGCTGATGAAGTTCCAGGCTCCAGCCGCCTTCCACTCGATCCGGGTCTCGATCCAGTGGATGGGCAGCGCGGTGTTCCTGGCGTCGTCGCGGAACCCGAAGCTCTTGCTGAACACGGTGCCGTCGGGGAAACCGAGCACCCCCGCGTCGGTGTACGTCGCGGAGGTGCCCGGGGGGACCCGGACGGTGCGGCGCTTGATCGCCCCGTCCGAGTAGAGGGGGGTGGTGAGCGTGAACGGGACGACGTCGTCGGCCAGCGGCGCCACGTCTCCGTTCGTGAGCTGCACCTGGCACCAGGCGGCCAGGGTTCCGGGGACGGAATCGTCCGTCGGAACCTTCGGCGTGCAGCTGTTGCCTGCGTCGCTGGTGCCAGAGCTCGAGCCACACGCCAGCGCGAGCAGCGCGCTGGCGATCACACCCCGGACTGCGGTCGACATCTTGCTTCCCTCTCTCCTAGGAGTTGCGGCGCGCGGCGCCTCAGAACGTCGGCACCGGAACCGCAGGAAGCGGGAAGCCCGTGGGGACGCAGCTGTACGCAGGCTCGTCGAAGGTCAGCACGTCGCCGAGGTTGGCGCCGCCCTCGACATCGGCGAAGTGCATGTTGGCGAAGTGTCCGCTCCCGTTGCTCTGAGCGCAGACCACGTTGGCGTTGCCCGTCTGACCGAGGCCGAGGACACCGTCGTACGACACGTCGGAGACGTGGCCGTCCTTCCAGGCGTTGCTGCCCTGGAACCCGCTCGCGAGGAGCGCAGCCAGCATGTAGCTGGGGTGGGTCTGGCTGGTGTTGTACTGGAGCGGATTCTGGCCGTTGCCGGTGAAGGTGTTGTCGTGGACGGAGATGTTGTTCGGGAACGGGTTGTAGCCCGCCGCCGCGGCAAGGCACTGCTGCTGCGTGAAGGCCACGAAGCAGCTGATGATCCCGAAGCCGATGGAGGTGTTCCCGGTGAAGGTGTTGCCGAACACCTCGACCTTGCTGTTCGCCATCACCGCGCCGCCGGTGCCGGCGGGAACCAGCGCGACCGTGCCGCTCGGGTCACCGAAGTTCGCGTGGTTGTTGTTGACGAACATGTTTGAATACACGCGGATGTTGTGCCCGCCGACCTGCGGAAGGTTCGGCAGGTCGAACACCAGGAAGCCGACGGTGTTGTCGTGGGAGTTGTTGCCGGTCACGTCGGCGTTGAACGAGTTCTCGATCTCGATGCCGGCGACGTTGTTGGTCAGCGTGTTGTTCCGGACGACGATCCCGTCCGACTGACCGACGTAGATGCCGGTGTCGCTGGCGCCGTCCACGGTGCAGTTCTCGACCAGGACCTGCTTGGACTGGACCGGGTAGACGCCGTAACCGCCGTGCGTCGCACGGGTGGGCCAGGACACGCCCACGCCCTTGACGTGCAGGGAGCCGGCACCGGTGACCTTGAGGCCGTCACCGATGGTGTCCTGGACGCTGAAGTCCTGGAAGGTCGCCTTGATCGTGGAGCCGGGAGTGTTGGCCTGCACGACGCCGTCGGCGCCGGCGGTCTGCGTGCTCCAGTCGAGGATGGTGGAGCCCATCCCCGCGCCCTTCACGGTGATGTTGTTCTTGCTCGCGAGGTTCAGCGAGTTCGTGAACTTGTAGGTGCCGGCGGCGAACTGGAGGGTCGAGTCGGCGGCCGCATTCGAGAACGCCGCGGAGATCTGCGACTCGTTCATCGACGTGGTGATGCTCACCACGTTGCCGTTGTTGTTGTCACTGCCGCACGCGGCGGCGAGCAGGCTGGCGGCGAGGACGCTGCCGAGCCGAAAAGACAGATGCTTCAAGTGTTTCTCCTTCGTGTCAGAAGCAAAGTTCTGAGGGTTGGGGGCGCATCCATACACGCTCTCTCGGCCCGTTGATTGGAAAATCAACCACCCCTCGGCCGAGTTGCCGGTGGGTGAGCGTGGGTACGACCGTGTGTGCTTTCCCCCCGTCTGCGGGCGCTCGAACGCTCGCCCGTTCGGGTTTATTCACGCGACCGTCACGCCGCCGCAAGAGTCGACACGCGGCCGGACCGCTTCACTCTGCGAGCGATTTCCGCAGAAAGACCGCCAGGCCCCACGACCGCGTCTCCTGCTTCCAGCGCCGGTAGCCGAGGCCCTCGTACAGCGCGATCGCAGCAGCGTTCGTCGGTCGCGTGTTCAACGTCAGCACCCGGACGCCGCGGGCGCGTGCCTGGCCCTCGGCGAACACGGTCAGCGCGCGTCCAATGCCGCGGCGGCCGGCGCTCGCCAGCACCGAGAGGCTGGTGACCGCGGCGACGCCATCTCCGTCGGCGACCTCGGGATCGCTGTCGGCGAGCTCGAGGCTCACCATGCCCACCGCCTGGCCTGCGAGCTCGGCCACCCACGTCGGACGCTCGCCGGCGATCGAGGCGGCGATCCACGCCGCCACCTTCTCCTGATCCCAGCCGGCCTCCTCGCGCATCCGGTGCAGAGCCGGCGCATCGCCGGGTCGGGCCGGGCGAATCGTCCAGCCGATCGATGTCACGAGTGCTCCGACCGGGGTGTGGTGAGCACGGCGAGGCGGCCGAGACCGGAGCGACGAGGCTGCGCGTCGCAGATAGCCGTGTCGCAACCCCCTGGCCGGCACGACGGTGTGTCGGAGATTCCGCGTCGTGAATCTTCGAGCGGCTGACCTGACCGAGAGGATCGGCCGCCGCAGCGATCAGCACACCCCGGCCGGAGCACTAGCGCAGCTGCTCGCGCAGCGCCCGCGCCCGCTGCTGGAGCTCGGGATCCATGCTGGTCAGCTCCAGCGACTTGAGCCGCTGGTCGAGGCTCTTGGGGAGCTTTGCCTTCAGCGTCCCCGCCTCCTGCATTCCCTCGAGCTTCCCAAGCGCCTGCCCCACGATGCGCTCGCGCGGATGGTCCAGCAGCGAGTCGAGGAAGTAGGGATCCTCGGGAAGCTCCGGGTACTTCTCCAGGTATTCGATGACGCCCTGGGCCCAGGCCTTCCGGTCGGGGAGCTCGCGCAGCTTGGCCATCGCCTCCTTCTGCGCCTGCCGCTTTCCGTCCGGGTCGAAGGTCTTGGCCAGGCCCTCGGGGAGGGCACCGCCGGTGAAGAGGGAGTCCGCGGCCTGCTTGTAGCGGGTGTACGTCGCGCTCCGCTCGATCCGCTGCTGGGCGGGATCGTCCTGACGCGAGTGGTACTTGCTCTTGCCGCGCCGGGCGTCGATCTCCCGCCAGGACTTGTTGCGCTTCCCGGTGAAGCCGCCGCCGTCGTCGTCGTCCTTCACCATGGTCCCATCACCTCCGGGCCCGGGCCTCCCACAGGGCGCCGAGCACCTGCCGACCGAGGGTGCGAAGCCTCTCGCGTTCCGCGGCGGGCGCCGGTCCTGGATCGTCCTGCTCGGTCGAGGCGAGCGCCTGGTCGACGAGCCCGATCAACTCCATCGGGACCTTCTCCGCAGGGTCGCCCTCGAGCGCCTCGGGCGGGACCGACGCCGGGGCGGCGCCATCTGCGTGCTCGAGAACGGCGTGCAGCTCGAACGCCAGCTGGCGGAGGACCCCCCAACCTTCGTCCGAGAGGCCCTTCTCGTCAAGGGAGCACAGGAGGGCGTCCTGCCGGTTCTCGAACGAATCGGTCAGCCGCTGTCGGGCCCTCCGATCCGATGCGAGCCAGCCGCGGACCGCCCCGACATAGGCCGGGTCGGGACCGGTCGGTCCGGGACGACCCGGGGGCCCGACCTTCTCCGGCCCCGGCCGCCGCGGAGCCGGAGACGCGCTCGCCAGCCGGAAGCCGGGCGAGGCCGCCGCGTCCCAGAGCCCGAGCAGGTTCTGGAACAGGCGGCGCGCGACGTCCGGATGCGGGAATCGCGGGGCCTCGGGGAGAAGGGTGGGGATGACGTCGGGCGCCTCGGCTTCCTCGGCCCGTGCGGCGCGGAATCGGGCGAGCACCTCGTCGGGAGAGAGCGCTGACCCGGCCAGCGCCAGCAATTCGGCGAGCACCTCGGCGCTCTCGAAGCGGTGGGCGAACGCGGACTCTTCGCGTGCCCGGCGGTCACGCCGCGCCATCGGCGCCTCCGCGATCCAGAAGCCGCCGGTACACGTTCCCATGCGCGACCAGCTGCTCGTGCGTGCCCTGCTCGACGACCCGGCCGTTTTCCAGGACGACGATCAGATCCGCGTTCCTGACCGTGGACATCCGGTGCGCGATGACCA
>DASXGF010000628.1:0-2332 GCA_036489275.1 Myxococcaceae bacterium
CCAGCGGCGCGTGCGTGTACCTGAACCGGAACTGGTTCGAGTACACCGGGCAGCACCGGGAAGCGGCGCTCGGCGAGGGCTGGCAGGGCGCGCTTCACCCCGACGACGTGGAGCGGGTCCGCTCGAACTTCCGGGCGGCGAACGAGATGCAGGTGCCCTTCCGCTCCGAGTACCGCTTGCGACAATGGGACGGCGAGTTCCGCTGGTTCATCGACTCGGCGATGCCCCGCTTCGACGGGACGGGCGAGTTCGTCGGCTACATCGGGAGCGTCATCGACATCGAGGACCGTCGGCGCGCCGAGCAGGCGCTGCGCGAGAGCGAGCGACAGTTCCGGGCGGTGGTGGAGAACCTGCCGGGGCTCGCCTGGAGCGCCTTGCCCGACGGGTACCTCGACTACTTCAACCGCCGCTGGTCCGAGTACACCGGACGTTCGCCGGAGGCGATGGAAGGCTGGGGCTGGCAGGCGGTGCACGATCCGGCAGTACTCCCCCGGGTGCTCGAGCGCTGGTCGCACAGCCTCGCCACCGGCGATCCCTTCGAGATGGAGTTTCCGCTGCGGGGCGCGGACGGAGTGTTCCGCTGGTTCCTCGGCCGCGTGCAGCCGCTCCGTGACTCGGAGGGGCGGATCATCCGCTGGTTCGGTGTCGCCACCAACGTCGACGAGCAGCAGCGCCAGGCGAACGCGCTCCGGGACGCGCTGGCCGCGCGGGACATCTTCCTCTCCGTGGCCAGCCACGAGCTGCGGACCCCGCTCACCCCGCTCTCGCTGAAGCTGGAGATGCTGGCTCGCGAGGCACGCGCCGCCCTGCCCTCGCAGTTCGCGCAGCGCGTGCTCGGCTACACCGACGCCACGCGCCGGCAGGTCACGCGCCTCTCGAGCCTGGTCTCGGATCTCCTCGACGTCTCCCGCATCGCCGCGGGGCGCTTCACGGTGGTGCGGGAGGCGGTGGACCTCGCCGCGGTGGTGCGCGAGGTCGTCGGCCGGGCCGAGCCGCAGGCGCTGCGAGCCGGGTCCCGCCTCACGCTCGAGGCGCCGGAGGCGCTCCCCACCCAGTCGGACCGGCTCCGCTTCGACCAGGTGGTGACCAACCTCGTGGACAACGCCATCAAGTACGGGGATGCCAAGCCGATCCACGTGCGGCTGACCGCCGAGCCGGGCTGGGCGGTGCTCACCGTTGCCGACGCGGGGATCGGCGTCGATCCGGCGAAGCTCGACGTCATCTTTGGACGCTACGAGCGCGCGGTGTCCGAACGTCACTACGGCGGCCTGGGGCTCGGCCTGTACATCTCGCGCACCGTGGTGGAGACGATGGGCGGAACCATCTCTGCCGAGAGCGAGCGCGGCGTCGGCTCGACGTTCGAAGTGCGTCTCCCGGTCTGAGCGGCGAGCAGGCCGGAGCCTGCAGCGAGCGGCGACGCGCGCGGAGCGAGTCCAGCGAACGGGGTCGACCATGCAGCGGCGCTCCGCCGTGGTCCTTCCGCGGGGGCGTACAAGGATCCATCCCCGCCGTCGCGGCCGAACCTGACCGCCGGAGACTCCGATGAGACGACTCCTCCCTCCGTTGCTGCTCCTGCCGGCGCTGGCCTTCGCGGCCGACCCGGCGACCCTCCCCATCACCACCGCCTCTCCCGAGGCACGCGCGCTCTACATCGAGGGCCGCGATCTGGTGGAGCGCCTCAAGGCGACGGAGGGGCATCTCAAGACAGACCAGGCGGTGAAGAAGGACCCGCAGTTCGCGCTCGCGTGGCTGCAGTGGGCAAACACCTCGGGGACGGCCAAGGACTTCCAGGCCGGGCTGGACAAGGCGGTGGCCAACGCCAGCCACGCCACCGAGGCGGAGCAGAAGTTCATCAAGGCGGCCGAGGCGGGCGTCAGGTCGCGTCCGGCCGATCAGGAGCGCTTGCTGGGCGAGCTCGCGAAGCAGTTCCCCAGCGACGCGCGGATCCAGGCGCAGATCGGGATCATCGCCTTCGGTCGACAGGACTACGACGGGGCGGTGCGTGCGCTCTCCAGGGCCGTGGAGATCGACCCGAAGTTCACCCTCCCCTACAACCAGCTCGGCTACGCGTACCGCGCACAGGGCAACAACGCCGAGGCGGAGAAGACTTTCAAGAAGTACGCGGAGCTGATCCCGGACGATCCCAACCCGCATGACTCGTACGCCGAGCTCCTGATGCGGCTGGGGCGGTACGACGAGTCGATCGCCGAGTACAAGAAGGCGCTGCAGATCGATCCTTACTTCCTCAGCGCCTACGTCGGCATCACCAACAACCAGATCTTCGCCGGCAAGGGCGACGAGGCGCGGGCCACGCTCAAGCAGATGATGACCA
>DASXGF010000639.1:0-1978 GCA_036489275.1 Myxococcaceae bacterium
CGGCGGCGCGCTCATGCAGGTGCTGCTCGAGCGGGCCACCGCGCTCGGAAAGCACATCATGGTCGCCGGTGTGGACGCGGAGAACGTCGGGTCGATCCGCCTGCACGAGCGGCTGGGGTTCCAGCGGGCCGGGACGCTCCACCACGTGGGCTGCAAGTTTGGCCGGTGGCTCGACCTGACCTTCCTCGAGCGCCGCCTCGACGAGCGCGCGGCACCTCCGCCAGGACCTCCCTGACGCCATGGGAGCACCCCGAGACCGGATCCGCGTCATCGCTCGCCGTGACTTCACCGACGCGCTGCTCGCCCGGCTCCACACCTTCTCCAACCCGATCCTCCCGGAGGACCCGGCCCACTTCCGGGTCCATGCCGAGACGAACGAGGTGGTCCACGTCTTCGAGCGCGGCGGCCAGATGGTCGGCTACCAGTTCTGGCGCACCGCACCGCTCGAGCTGCCCGGCGCGCGGATGATCCTTGGCGGGAAGCTCCGCGTTCTCCCCGAGCACCGCGGACGCGCGCTGCATCTGCGTTCGGGGCTCAGGTTCTTCCTCGCCTGCAAGGCCCGCCATCCCCTCACCCGCTACTACCGGCTGTCGGTGGTGAGCCTGTTCGGGTTCGTCTCGCTGACCTCGGCGCTCGCCGAGTACCGGATCCTCGACCCTCGTCCGCCGCCAGGTGACGTCGAGGGAGAGGCGATCCGCGCTGCGTTCGCCAGGATCCTCGCCGAGAGCAACTACCGGATGGATCCGGAGACGGGGCTCATCTTCGTCGACATCGGGATTTCCCCCGAGACACTGAAGCAGTTCCCGGACGGCTACCTCGATCGGCCGGAGGCCCGCGCCTACACCCGGGTCAATCCCGGCTGGCGGGACAACCGCTCCGACGTCGGGTTCTGGTTCCGGTTCACGCCGCGGAACCTGGTCGGGCTCCTGCGCAAGATCCGGCGCGTCCAGAGCCGCGGGCCCCGGGAGCCGACCCTGCCGGGGTGATCAGCCCGCGGAAGCGCGCAGGAGCGCGCCAGCGGCAAGGCTCAGGCCCGCTCGCGACCGGGCCGCCAGGGCGCCGCGAGGAGCGAGCGGGAGACGCTGCCTTCGGGGAGCGCGTCGAGCTGGGCCCTGAGGGCGCGGACCTCGTCCTCGAGCTCCGAGAGCCGCCGGAGCAGCTGCGGGTCGCTCCCGGCGCGCGCGGACTTGTACTCGAGGAGCGCGCGCATGGTGGGCTTGACGCCGATGCGCCAGGCGATGGCGGCGGTGAGGAGCAGCGTCGAGGCGCCCACGAACATCGTGCCGAGGATCGGGGCCAGAACTTCGGGGTCAAAAGGCATTGCGGTCCTCCCGGGGACACATCCCCTACGCCGCGCCTCGGCGCCGATTTCGCCTCCATCAGAAGTCGTAGGCCGTGGCGAGGAAGACGAAGAGGCCGTACTCCTTCGCCTCGGTGCGGGCGGTGGGAGGAAAGGTGAAGTTCTTCGGGATCACGTCGGTTCCGTTGCCCCACCAGCCGGTGAATCCCACGTCGGTTCGCACGTGGTCGGTCCGGACCCCGCCGGAGAGGCTCAGGCCGTAGTGGTTCACGTGCGAGGTGTTGGCGACGTCGACACGCGTCGGGTCGCTCGAGGCGAGGTCCGTGAAGAACCCGGTCCGGATCCCGAACCCGCCTTCAAGAGCAAGCTCGGCGCCGATGGACACGTTCAGCACGGGGTGGCGAATCACCTGGTAGTCGAGGCCCTCGGAGTGCAGCTCGGGGTTGTCGTGGGTGTGACGGGGACCGAGGAGGATCAGGTCCCCCGCCAGGGTCCACCGCCCGACTTCCCAGGCGACTCCCGCCTGGACGCGGTAAGGGAGCGAGGGTGTGGCCGCGAGATGATCGGCCTGCCTCGAGAAGATCACGGTGTCCACGAGCTCTCCCGCGCCGCCGACACGGAGGAAGGAGCTTCGCGAGCCCCCTCCCCAGTCAGGCGTGAACACCGAGAGTCCGAGGT
>DASXGF010000650.1:0-2951 GCA_036489275.1 Myxococcaceae bacterium
AGGCGGCGCGCCTCGGAGAATGGCTGCAGGCGCTCGGCACGGAGCTCGATCGTCTCCCGAGGCCGGCGAGCCCGGAGGCCGTGGCCGCGCTGCTCGCCGACTCCCTCGGGCGTCGCCCGGCGCTTCCGCGTCTCCTCGCGCTGCTCCACGTCAGCCTCGAGCAGAACGTTCCCTTCGACGCGGCCCTCGCCTTCAAGCGCGCCCTGCACGAGCGCCTGGTCCGGCTCGGCGAGCGGCTGGAGGCCGCCCTCGGGTCCCTCCCGCCCGGCGCGGGACTCGGAGCGGCGCTTCAGCTTCACGCGCTGTGCATCGGGCTCTGGCAGATGGCGGACGCAGGTCCGGTCATGCGGCGGCTCCTCGACAGGCCGGAGCTCCGGTCTCTGCGCGTCGAGTTCGGGCCGGCGCTGAAGCACGGTGCGGCGAATCTGCTGCGCGGGCTGGCGGCCGTGCCCGCGAGCCCGGTGACCACCCGGGGCGTTCGCTAGATCCCGCGGCGGGCGCGGTTGACTTTCGGGTCAATCCCGTCGTGTCCTCGGTTCCATGGCCGAGGCCTTCATCATCGATGCAGTCAGGACTCCCCGCGGAAAGCGGAAGGGGAGCCTGGCCGGAATTCACGCGGTCGACCTGGCCGCCCACGCCCTGAACGCCGCGCTGGAGCGCACCGGTGTTCCCGCCGAACGCGTCGAGGACGTCGTCCTGGGCTGCGTCACCCAGATCGGCGAGCAGGCCTTCGACGTTGCCCGGGGCGCCGCCTTGGCCGCCGGCCTCCCCATCGCCGTCCCCGGCAAGACGGTGAACCGCCTCTGCGGCAGCGGGCTCACCGCGGTCGCCGACGTCGCGAACGGCATCCTCGCCGGTCAGATCCAGCTCGGCATCGGTGGCGGCGTCGAGTCGATGACCCGCATCCCGATGGGCTCGGACGCCGGCTTCGGCGACGGGCCGACCTCGCCCCGGCTCGCCGAGCGCTTCCCCGATCTCACCCACCAAGGCCTCTCCGCGGAGCTCATCGCCCGGAAGTGGTCCCTCACTCGCGGGCAGCTCGACGAGTTCTCGGCCGCCTCCCAGAGCAAAGCGGTCGCCGCGCGCGCCGGCGGCTGGTTCCGCGAGGAGATCTCCCCGGTCCCGGTCCGGGGTCCGGACGGCGATCCCCGCCTCTTCTCCGAGGACGAGCACCCGAGGCCGGGCACCACGGTCGAGACGCTCGCCGCGCTCAAGCCCAGCTTCCGCGAGGATGGCGTCATCCACGCCGGGAACGCCTCGGGCATCGTGGACGGGGCCGCGGCGGTCGTCGTCGCCTCGGGCGAGGCGGCAGCAGCCCTTGGCCTGCGCCCCCGGGCGCGCATCGTCACCACGGCCATCGTGGGCTCGGACCCCGTCCTGATGCTCACCGGTCCCATCCCCTCGACCCGCCTGGCGCTGCAGCGCGCCGGCTGGACGGTGGACGACGTGGACCTCTGGGAAATCAACGAGGCCTTCGCCCCGGTCCCCATCGTGGTCGGCCAGGAGCTCGAGATTCCCCTCGACCGGATCAACGTGCAGGGCGGGGCCATCGCGCTCGGACACCCGCTCGGCGCCACGGGGGCGATGCTCCTGGCCACGCTCCTCGGGGCGCTGGAGCGGCGCTCGCTCCGCCGGGGGGCAGTCACCCTCTGTATCGGCTACGGGATGGGAATCACGATGCTCGTCGAGCGGGTACCCCAGGGCCCCCGGGGGTGAGCCGAGCGCACCGGACCCGACACTTCATGGCCCGAGGCCGCATGGCATGCGACGGGGGGAGGCACTAGCCTAGACCCGTGGAGTTCCGCCCGGCCCCAGCGCCCGAAATCTTCCGGCCGCGGCCAGTCCTCGCTGCGGCGATGGGCACCGCGGCGCTGCTCTGGCTCTTCGTCCTCATCTACCTGATGCAGTTCGAGGGTGTGCCGGCGAAGACCTTCATCTCCGCCATCTTCTTCGTCGTCTTCTTCGGGGTGTCGCTGACCTACTACGCGCGCACCGCCATCGTCGTGGACGACGGCGGCGTCACCTACCGCGGGCTGGTCCGCACCGACTACTTCGCGTTCGGCGACATCCTGAAGGTCGACATCCTCCCCGGCCCGGTCACCGTCTACGCAGTTCGCGGACGGGGCCGCGGGATGCACTTCACGAGCTTCTTCGCCCACCACCGGAGGCTGATGCAGCTCTTGGTGGACCGGGCGGGTCTCTCGCGGACGCGCTGAGCGGCTCCTCCTCGGGGCCTCCGGCGGCCACCTCGGTCTTCCCCCCGACGTCCGCCGGATCCGGCGACCCGCTCCGGTAGTGCAGGAGCGATCGACCCACGGCGAGGAGATCTCCGTCGGCGAGCAGCACGCCCGAGCGGAGCCAGCGTCCGTTGCGGCGCACACGGTTTCGCCCCCCGAGGTCCAGCACCCTGTGCATTCCGCGCGCCTCGACGAGCCGGAGTTGCCGCCGCGACACCGCTCCGTCGCTCAGCCGCACCGCGCAGGCCAGCCCCCGGCCCAGCTCCACCGCGGGACCGAACAGAGGAAAGACGCTCCCGGCGTCCGCGCCCGCGACGCACACCAGAGTCGGCGCCGCCGAGCAGAGCCCAGCCTCTCCCGAGCCGAGCAACGAGCGAAGCAGCGCGCGCGTGCTGGGGACCTCGGACCCGGGCTCGACCCAGAGGAAGACCCGGCGGGACAGGCGGATGCGTTCGCCGGGCAGCAGCCAGCGGTACACACCGGGCTGGACCAGGGCGCGGCCCACCGGACACGGACGGTGGCAGCGCACCCAGACCCGATCCTCGGCGAGGTCCAGCTCCAGGAGGCGCGGGGGCAGACCCGGAAACCGAACGCCGTCGTCCTCTGCCCCGCCCACCGTCCAGGTTCCCGGCTGCAGCTCCAGCTCGGAGCCCACTCCGCGCGCCTCGAACCGGACGTGCATGGCCGAGGCAGGTTGGCAATGGGCGTGCCAGC
>DASXGF010000652.1:0-2212 GCA_036489275.1 Myxococcaceae bacterium
GCAGCCCGCGCAGAGCGATCCGCCCGTGGTGCGCCAGCCGCCCGCGCAGGTGAGCCCCGCGCCGCCGGCGACCGTCTCCGCGGCGTCCCGTCCGCTGCCGCCCGGCCAGGCCAAGAAGGTCGAGCCGGCGCCGGGCCGCGCCCATCCGCCGGTGAAGAAGGTGGACCCGGGTGAGCGTCGCGGTCACCCGGATCCGCGCGAGCAGTAGCCGCACGGTCCGCTAGACTCGGGGCCCGTCGCCCGTGCCCCGAGCTCGTCCCGCAGCCATCGTCCTCGCCGCGTCTCCGCTCCGCGAGCGCCTCCAGCGCCTGCTCGTGGAGCTGGACGCTCTGCGCGACGAGGTGGCCCAGCTCGAGCTGGAGCGCGAGACCCTCCGGGCTGCGCTGGCGGCGTTCGAGGTGCGCCACCGCGCCGAGCTCGCGACGGAGCAGCGCTTCCTCCAGCGCATCGCCTCGGTGGTGCGCCAGCTGGAGCGGTGGGCGGAGATGCTGGCCGAGACCGAGCCGAAGAAGCGCGCGGCCCGTGCGCGGCGGGTGGAGCGGCAGCGCACCCGCGAGCTCCACCAGGAAGCGCGCGAGCCGGACCCCGACGACGACGAGCCCGCCGACGAGCCGTCGCCGGCCGTGGGGCTGAAGTCGCTCTACCGGCGCCTCGCGAGGCGCTTCCATCCCGATCTGGCGCGGACCGAGGAGGAGCAGGTCCGCCACGCCGCGCTCATGGCGCGAATCAACGGCCTCTACCGGGCCGGGGATCGCGCCGGGCTGGAGGCCCTGGCGGACCAGGCGCTGGGCTCGGAGCTGCCCGAGCCCGCCGTCTCGCTCGAGGAGGAGGTCCGGCTCCTCGAGGAGCGCCGGGCGCGATTCGAGTCGGCCCGCGACGGGCTCCAGCTCGACCTCGAGGCGCTGCGGGGCTGCGCGACTGCGGAGCTGCTCCGTCGCTGGCAGGAGGCGGGGCAGGGTGGGCGGGAGCTCTTCGACGAGCTCCGAGCCGAGCTGGGGGCGAGGGGGGAGGAGGCGCTGGGTGAGGTGCGCGATGCTGCGGGCGTGCTGGAGGATGCGGTGAGACGAGCAAACCGACGGTCGCTGGCCCCCGGCGGCCGGCGCTCCCTGGACCGGGCCTTCGATCCGCTCGGACGCCAGCGGCTCGTGCGGCTGTCGCTGGAGGCGCTGCAGGCGGCGCGGGCGGCTCCCGAGGCGCGCGCGCAGGCGGAGCGGATCGGCGCGCTGGCCCGGACCTCTCCGGCGGCCGCGCGGCTGGTCCTCTTCGCCTACGCGAGCGAGCTGGTGCCGCATCCGCTGGACGGGCTGCGGACCTACGAGGATCTGGCCCTGCGCTTCGAGCGGCTGGGGACCCGCGACGGCTGGACGCTCGAGCGGGCGCTGGTGGAGGCCGCGGACCTGGTGGAGTTCGGCATTCGCCGCGCCGGTGAGCGCCTGGTGCAGGGTGGGCTCCGATTCCGCAGCGCGCTCCTCCGCGACGCGGTGCCGATCGCGCTCAGGAAGCACGCCCTGCGGGTCGAGTTCCGGCGGGTGCTGGCCACCCTCGGCGAGCGCACCGGGTGCGCCGCGTGCGAGGCGCAGATCTTCGCCATCCCCCTCTACCGGCTCCGCGGGCTCGACGACCTGCACGCCACCGCCTGCCCCCGGTGCGGACACCTCGTGTCGAGCTACTTCCTGCCCCGGGGCAAGGACGTGCAGTCGGTGCTCAACACCGCGTTCCTGGATCTGGAGCTGCTCACCGAGTGGAGCTTCCGGATGGGCGCGTCCTCGGTCTCGCTCCAGCTCCTGCCGGTGCAGCTCGAGCGGATGACGGCGGGCCAGCTCAAGCGGCGCTTCTGGTCCGACGTGCTGGAGCGGCACGGGGTGCCGGTGCCGCTGAACGCGGTGCGGCTGCTCCAGGCACGCCGGGCGATGCCGGAGCGAAAGAAGCTCTCCGACCTCGACCGGCGGGAGTTCGTGGTGGCCTTCGGCGAGCGGGCCCGCGTCTCGGTGGCCGACGCGCTGGAGACGGTGAAGCACCGGATCCGCACCCGGTTCCGGCCGGCCGCCGCCTCGACCGGGAGCTGACGGCCCTCACCAGCCGCCCGGATCGCGGCGGTCCACCTTCTTCCGTCCGAGGCGCTTCTTGGCCTCCAGCCGGCGCTCCTTCGCCCCGCGCGAGGGCCGGGTGGGCCGCCGCGGACGCTGGACGTGGGTCAGCCGGGAGAGCGCGG
>DASXGF010000660.1:0-3613 GCA_036489275.1 Myxococcaceae bacterium
CCTCGCATCCCTGGCGGCGCAGCCGCGCGACCAGGTCGAGGATGCCGGCGAGCGTGGTCCCAGAGCGGAGCGCTCGCTCCGCGGCGGCCTGGATGGTGGGCCCGTCCGCGAGGGGGTCGGAGAACGGGACGCCGAGCTCGATGACGTCCGCCCCGGCCTCGGCCAGCGCCGGAACCAGCCGCTCGGTGGCTTCCAGGTCCGGGTCGCCGGCGCAGAGGTAGACGATGAGCGACCTCCGTCCCTCCGCTCGCGCGGCGGCGAGGGTCTGCTCCAGCCGGTTCATCTCTTCGCGCTCATCGGACGGGTCCTCGACACGAGCCAGGCCTGGACACCGGTATCGGTGCGGTCGTGGATCGCCGCACAGCGCTCGATGCGGGCGAGCGTGTGCTGGAGCGCGATGGGGCCGCCGTCGAGCTTCTGCATGAGGGGCCCCAGCGCCGTCTTCACTTCTTCGGCGGTGCGCTGGTCGCAGGCGTACCCGATGCTGGACAGCAGGCGCTGCGCCTCGTCGTCGCGCATGCGCGGAACGATCGCCGCGGCGTGATCCCGCAAGACGGGCCAGGCCTGTTCCCGCGTCTCGCTCCGGGAGACTTGCTGTCCCAGGATCTGCGCGGTGTCGCGGATCTCGAACCGGCGGTCGTCGATCAGCGCCCGGGCCCGCGCTGCGAGCTCCGGGTCCTCGAACCAGCCGAGGGCCATGATGATCCGCGTGCGGTCGTTCCGCGCCTTCGCGGCCAGTGCCTCTCGCTCCATCAGGTCGAAGAGCGTGGCGTCGCCCCGGGTGGCGGCCACGCGGAGAACGGGCTCGAGCACGTCCTCGTCGAGGCCTTTGCGATCCTGGAGCCAGCCCGTTGCGAGCCGGGTGGCCTCGGCCTGGAGTGCTTGGTCCTCGGCGCCCCGGGTCACCGCCGGGACGACGACCCGCCGTGTCTCGCGGAGGTCGAGCGAGTCGCCGGGCTTCGCCGTCCAGCCAATGGAGCGGGCGCGTGCGGAGCCCAGCTTCGAGAACAGCTCGATCCGCCGGCTGTTGCTCTCCCGCGAGAGGCGATCCTTGCGCAGCCACCCCTCCAGGAGCTCCCAGCCGGTGATGGCCACGTCGGAGTCCGTCTGGCGCGTCATCGCCGCGGCGCGATCCAGGACCTCCTGGACCGGGACGTCGCCCCGCTCGGCGAGAGCCGAGAGGTCGTCCGCCGTCGCGACCTCCTCCTCGGCCGAGAGGCTTCCGGCAGGCACCGCCCGGAGCTTGCGCTTCAGCTCCGGTCCGTAGGCCACGCGGTAGTACCCGAGGCCGCCGTCGTTGAGCACGACCCACCGGGGGCAGCCGAGGGACGCGGGGAGCTGGAGCGTGCCGGTCCGCCCCCCGAGGAGGGTGCAGGTCCGCTCCACCTTCTTCCCCGTGCCCGCGCGTGCGCAGACCGGGAACTGCCAGGTGCTCTCGCTCCCGGCCACGAAGGGCTCCTGCGAGAGCTCGACGCTCGCCGCCGCCGAGCCGTGGCAGGCGAGGTTCGCCCGGAGGAGGGGAAAGCCGGACTGATTCACGAAGCTCGCCAGCGGGCCGGAGACGTTCCGCCCCAGCGAGGCGTCCAGCGAGCGGAAGAGATCCTCGGACGTCGCGTTCTTGTCGGCGAACGCGTTGAGATATGCGGCCAGCGCACTCCTCCACTGCGCCTCGCCGATCCACCGCTCGAACATGCCGATGACCGTGCGACCCTTGGCGTAGGTGAGCGCGGCGTCGAACGAGGCTTCGATGTCCTCGCGGGTCCGGATGGGCTGACGGATGCGCTTGGCGCCGGGCACCGCATCGGCGTGGAGCGCCTGTCCCCGGGCGGACAGCGACTTCCGCTCCCAGCGCCATCCTGGCTCGAGACGCGTGGTCACCTTGCCGTCGAGCCAGCTGCCGAAGGACTCGTTCAGCCACGTGTCGTCCCACCAGGCGGTGGTGACCAGGTCGCCGTACCAGTAGTGCGCCAGCTCGTGGATCGCGATGTTGGCCCCGCGCTGATGGCGGGCGAGCTCCTCCTTTCCGGGGCCGAAGAGCATCAGGGGCTGCCCGAGCGCGACGAGCCCCGGGTGCTCCATCGTTCCCCAGAAGCGCGGAACGACGAGCACGTCGAGCTTGCCGTAGGGGTAGGGGACGTCGGTGGCGTCCTCGAGCAGGGAGATGATCCGCGGGAGAACGCTCTGCGCGTAGGTCAGCTCCTCGCGGTGCCCCTGGGGGACGATGAACCGGAGCGGCGTCTGGTGGTGACCCGCCGGCGCGCCGGGGACGACGTCGAACGGGCCGGCGGCGAAGGCAACCAGGTAGGTGGGCAACGGGCGGCTCTTCTCGAAGCGCACGGTGATCCACCCGTCGGGTCCGGTCTGCCGCGAGGCCTCGGCGGTGTTGGCGAAGGCGCCGTTCCCGGGCGGGACGGAGATCTCCAGCTCCCAGGGGATCTTGAAGGAGGGCTCGTCGAAGGATGGGAAGGCGCGCCGGGCGTCGACGGGCTCGAAGAACGTGTAGAGGTAGGGCCCGTCCCGCTCGTCGACGCGGTAGAGGCCGCGACTCCGCTCGCGGTCGAGCGGTCCCTCGTACTCGAGGACGAGCTCCGCCTGTCCCGGCGCGAGCGTCTTCGCGGGGATGATCCCGAGCAGATCCGGAGGTGCGACGACGGTGCGCACCGGCTGCTCGGCGCCGCCCTGGACGAGCGTCGCGCGCCGGATGGTGAGGTCCTGGGCGTACAGCCAGAAGGCTGGCACCGGCGCGGCGACGGTCAGCTGGATGCGCACCGTTCCGGTGAACGTCGTCGCCTTCGGGTCCAGGCGGAGCGAGAGGCGCTGCGAGGTCGGCCGGACGTCGGCCGGGAGCCGGAGCTCGGGCGGAGGCACGGGAATGAGGGCCGTGGTTCCGGCGTCCGGCTGCGCCGCAGGGGCGGACCGGGCGCTCGGCGTCGAGGCGCAGGCGGCGAGGACGGCGAGGGACATCCAGCGAGTGATGCGCGAGAGGTTTCTCACGTGCGTGCTCCCGGGGTCCGACGTTCGATCTCGGCGAGGACGTGAAGGAGGTCCTTGTCTCCGCGGCCCGAGAGGTTGACCAGGAGCCGCCGGCCGCGGCCGAGCTCCCGGGCGAGGTCGCGCGCCCGGGCGAGCGCGTGCGCGGTCTCCAGCGCCGGGAGGATGCCCTCCAGGCGGCAGCACTGCTGGAGCGCGGCGAGCGCCTCGTCGTCGGTCGCGGTGCGGACCTCGAGTCGGCCGGTGTCGCGGAGCTGTGCCAGCTCCGGGCCCACCCCCGGATAGTCGAGGCCGGCGCTCACCGAGTGCGCCTCTGCAACCTGGCCGTCGTCGGTCTGGAGCACCGAGCTCGCGCTCCCGTGCAGCACGCCGAACTTCCCGGCGGTGAGGGACGCGCCGTGCTTGCCCGTGGCCAGCCCCTCGCCTCCGGCCTCCACCGCCACGAGGCGCACCGCCGGCTCGCCGAGGAAGGCGGTGAAGGCACCCATGGCGTTGGATCCGCCGCCGACGCAGGCGACGACCGCGTCGGGCAGCCCTCCGAGCCGCTCCGTCCACTGGGCTCGCGCCTCGTCGCCGATGATCCGCTGCAGATCCCTCACCAAGGTCGGGTAGGGGTGCGGGC
>DASXGF010000673.1:0-3818 GCA_036489275.1 Myxococcaceae bacterium
AGCTCCCGGCCCGCGTCGGCCGCGCCTGACGCACCGTGGGGCGAGCGTTGCGTGTGCAACGGCGCAAGCTCGCCGGCGGGTGAGACGGACGGAGACTTCCGCACAGCGCCCCACGCCGGACCCACCGAGCGAGCGTAGTACCGTTCTCCTCCTGGTGAGCTCGCACGGGAACGCGCTGGAGGGGTGGACCGCCGGACGCTGGCAGGTGGAGCGGCGACTGAGGCGGGGACGGGTGGCGGATGGATTCCAGGTCAGGGGGCCGGACGGCGAGAGCCGCGTCCTGCGCCTCCTGCACCCGGTGCACGTCGTCGACGCGCGGGCCATCGCCCGGTGCCTCGACGAGGCCCGCGCGCTCCTCTACCCGCCGCACGCGAGCATCGTCCCGGTGGAGGACGCGGGCCAGCTCCCCGACGGGCGCGTGTACCTGGTGGGTGAGGACGCGGAGCTTCCGCTGGCCCTCGAGACCCACGAGGGTCTCCGGCCGGACGCGGTGGTGAGCATCGCGGAGCAGATTGCCCCGGCGCTCGACGCGCTGCACGCCCGGGGGCTCCTCCACGGCCACCTCGAGGTGGACTCGCTGGTGGGCGACCCGCCGCGGCTCGCCGGCGTGGGCTTCGGCGTCTTCCAGGGCGGCACCACGCAGGAGTGGACCGGCGGACGGGACCCGGGCCGCCGCGTGGACCAGGGGCTCCTCGGGCGCCTCCTCCTCGCGCTCGCCGGCCAGGGACCGGAGTGGGCCGGCATCCGCGCCATCCTCGAGCGCTGCACGTCGGTGGACGACGCGCTGCCCTTCCCCAGCGTCAGCGTGCTCGCCCGGGCGCTGCGTGGCGCCTGCGCCACCGACCCGCTGGCCGAGACCCGGCACGTCCCCGGCCCGCCGCCGACCATGGCGCTGCGCGCGACGGAGAGCGTTCCCACTGCCGTCGGTCCGTACCGGGTCCTCGGACTGCTCGGCGAGGGCGCGATGGGCCGGGTGTTCCGGGCCGACCGTGACGGCCGGCAGGTGGCGCTCAAGCTGCTCCGCCGCGAGCACCTCCGGAGCCGGCTGTTGCTCGACCGCTTCTTCCGCGAGGCGCGCGCGGTGAGCCGCATTCGCCATCCCCACATCGTCGAGGTTCTCGAGGTGGGCGAGGAGCGCGGACCGGAGGGGCTGGAGCGCGCTTACTGCGTGATGGAGCTTCTGGAGGGCAAGACCCTGGGAGCGCTCTTCCGCGAGCGCGCGCTCGATGTCGCCCGGACGGTGGAGATCGCGGCCCAGGTCTGCGAGGCGCTCGAGGCTGCGCACGCCACCGGTGTCGTGCACCGTGACGTGAAGCCGGACAACGTCTTCATCGCCTCCCGCCGCAAGAGCGACTGGGTGAAGCTGCTCGACTTCGGCATCGCCAAGCTACTGCGCGTGGGCCCGGAGATGAGCCGCACCCGTGCCACGGTCATCGGGACGCCCCACTACATGGCGCCGGAGCAGGCCAGCGGAGACCCGGTGGACGGGCGAACCGACCTCTACGCGCTCGGGGTGGTGCTCTACGAGATGCTCGCCGGCCGCCGGCCGGGCCGCGTGCGCGGGGGCCCCGAGCCGCTTCCGGCGGACACCCCGGGCGGCGAGCCCATTCCCCGGGCGCTGGCTCGCCCCATCCTGTCGTGCCTGGAGACGGATCCCGCGAACCGGCCGGCAACGGCGGCGGCGCTCCGGACGGCGCTCCACGACGCGGTGGGCACTACTCGAGATATTTCTCGACCAGCGCCAGCACTTCGTCCAGGTCGAAAGGCTTCTTGACGTAGCCCACGACGCCCGGCAGCTGTGCCGCGCGCTCGACGGTCTCGTTGGCGGAGATCAGCAGCACCCGGTCACCGGCGCGATCCTTCCTCCGCGCCAGCTCCTCGAGGAAGGCGAAGCCGCTCATCACTGGCATCATGAGATCGAGCAGCACCAGCGCCGGCGGATCGACCTGGGCGAGCGCCGCCAGACCCTCGGCGCCATTGGTCGCGGTCACCACCGCGTGACCGCCGGCGTCGATCATCTCCTCGAGAACTTCCCGGATGTCCGGATCGTCCTCGACGATCAGCACCGTCTTCGATCGGCTCCGGGTCGGCATCTACTCTCCGCGACGAGAGCCCGATCCGTCCGGCGGAGCGCGCAAGACCCCATCCGCGCTCCGGGACCGACCCGGGATCCAGCCTTCCGAGTATGGCGGAAGGTTGCCGCCTCCGCCAACGGGCGTCCGCCGAGCCGGTCGCTCGGTTGTGGGAGCATGCGCGAGGAAGGAGGCGCCGGTGCGACGCGCTACACGAACAGCGAGCTCAGGGAGTCGCCGGAGTAGATCCGCTGGATCGCGTCGGCGAATAGCCGGGCAGTGGAGAGCTGGCGGATCTTCCCGCACGCAGCGGCCGCCGGGCCGAGCGGCACCGTGTCGGTGAACACCGCTTCCTCCAGCAGCGACTCCTGGATTCGCTTCACCGCCGGCCCGGAGAGGATCGGGTGCACCGCGTAGGCGACCACACGGCGCGCGCCCTCGTTCTTCAGCGCCTGGGCCGCCTGGGTGAGCGTCCCGCCGGTGTCCACCATGTCGTCGATGAGAACGGTATCCTTGCCGCGAACGTCGCCGATGAGGTTCATCACCTCGGAGACGTTCGCCCGGGTGCGCCGCTTGTCCACGATGGCCAGCGAGGAGTTGAGCCGCTTGGAGTAGGCGCGAGCTCGCTCCACGCCGCCCGCGTCCGGCGAGACCAGCACCAGCTCGTCAGTCGCCGGGAAGTTGCGCCGGATGTCCTCGAGGAACACCGGCGATGCAAAGAGGTGGTCCGAGGGGATGTGGAAGAAGCCCTGGATCTGCGCCACGTGCATGTCCATGGACACGACGCGGGTGGCGCCGGCGGACTCGAGGAGGTCCGCCACCAGCTTCGCGGTGATGGGCGTCCGCGGGACCACCTTCCGGTCCTGCCGCGCGTAGCCGAAGTAGGGGATGACCGCGGTGATCGACTGTGCCGAGGCGCGCTTGAGCGCGTCGCACATGATCAGCAGCTCCATGATGTGATCGTTCGCCGGCGGAGAGGAGGACTGGACGATGAAGGTGTCCTGTCCGCGGACGTTCTCGCCGATCTCGATCTGGATCTCGCCGTCGGAGAACCGGCCCACCTCGGCCTTCCCCAGCGGGCGCTTCAGGTGCTCACAGATGCGGCGGGCGAGGGGGAGGTTGGAGTTACCAGCGAAGACCTTGAAGTCGCGCGCCGTGGGCATGGGTGAGTGGTGAGGTGTCACCTAGACCAGCGCGGCCCGATGTGGAAGTGCGGCGAGCAGCCGGCCGCTAGGCCGCGCCGAGCCGGGCAGTGCTGCGCTCGTAGTGGTCGAGGATGACGCGCTCCATCCGCCCACGCATGTCGGTGTTCAGCGGATGGGCGATGTCCTTGTAGGTGCCGTCCTTCCGCTTCTTCGCCGGCATCGCGACGAACAGCCCCGCCGAACCCTGGATGACCTTCAGGTCCCGCACGACGAAGCAGGCATCGAGGGTGATGGTGACGTAGGCCTTCAGTTTTTCCTCGTCGACCGGAAAAATCTTCACGTCCGTGATGTCCATGGCCGCCCCTCGCTGTCGGGAGCATCCGTTGGGCATCAGACGGAAATCAAGCACCTCCGCCTACCCAGCGAACGAGCAACCAGAGGTGGAGCGCGCAGACGGTCCCGTAGAGGGCGATGCCCCCGGCCAGGGCCCGCCGGGCGAGGGTCACCCGGGGGGCGTGGCGCTGGAGGATCCAGGCTGCGGTCCCGACCGCGAGCACCTTGCACCCGAAGAACAGGGAGGGGCTCCCGTCATAGGCCAGCC
>DASXGF010000674.1:0-5939 GCA_036489275.1 Myxococcaceae bacterium
CGACCTCTTCCCCAAGGCCGAGGACGCGCCGAAGAACCAGTACCGGGCGGCGATGGTCTACGAGAAGCAGGGCGACACGAAGAACGAGGTGAGGGCGCTCAACGAGTTCGTCCGGCGCTTCGGCGGCAAGGCCAACCAGGCCGAGCTGGTGGTCGAGGCGCACAAGAAGCTCGGGGACGCCTACGCGAAGTCGGGCAGCCCCAAGGACGCGCGCAAGGCGTGGGAGACCGCGGCCAAAGAGTTCGACCGGAAGGGGCTCAAGCCGGACGCCGCGCTCCAGGGCGCCGACGCCGCGGCCGAGTCTCGCTTCCAGGTGGCGGAGCAGGAGCTGAAGGAGTTCGACAAGCTGAAGATCGGCGGGAGAGGCAAGGCGCTGGAGAACAGCTTCACCGTCAAGCGGAACGGGGTGAAGAAGGTGCAGGCCTCCTACGCCGAGGTCTTCAAGTACAAGCGCATCGAGTGGACCCTCGCGGCGCTCTACCGGCAGGGCTACGTGCTCGAGCGCTTCGGCGCGACCATCAACGAGACACCGGTGCCGCCCGACGTGAAGCGCCTGGGCGACGAGGCGGTGGCGGCCTACCAGGACCTCCTCCAGCAGCAGACCGCGGCGCTGGAGGACAAGGCGGTCGAGAGCTACGCCGCCACGCTCGAGCAGGCCCGGAAGAACAGAATCTCCAACGAGTGGACCAAGAAGACCCTCGAGGCCCTCAACCGGTACCGGCCGAAGGACTACCCGGTGCTGAAAGATCCAAAGCCGGCCATCGCCGTTGATGTCACGTGGCCCGACGGTCTGGTCAGCGCAGCACCCCCTGCTTCGAAGGACGTCGCGCCTGCCGCGCCCAGGCCCGGCGCCGAAGCCCCCGCAGCGCCCGCGCCGGCACCGGGTCCGTCCGCGCCGGCCACGTCTGCGCCCGCTGCGCCCGCCCCGGCGGCGCCTCCACCCACCGGACCCACCGCGAGCGGAGGCGCGAAGTGAGACGCCTGACGCTCCCGTTGCTCGCCCTCGGCGCCCTCGCCGCCTGCGGCCACGCACAGACCCCGCCGCCCCGCCCGCTCACCACCTCCACCGCGGCCACGCCCGAGGTGAAGGAAGGCACGGCGCGTGGACAGCCAGGCCCGGTGGACGCGGAGACCCAGGCCGCCATCGACCGCGGCATCGGCCAGGGGCGCAGCGGCGACGTCGAGGGCGCACGCAAGACCTTCCAGGACGTCGTCGATCGGAATCCGAACGCCGGCGCGGGCTGGGTGAACCTCGGCGTGCTCGCCGAGCGGCGCGGAGACCTCAAGGAGGCGGAGTCGAGCTACCGCCGGGCAGCGCAGTGCACGCCTGACCCACCCGAGTCCTGGGACTTCCTCGCCCGACTCCTGGTGCGCACGAAGCGCGCGAGCGAGGCCGAGGCACTGCTCCGGGGCGCGGCTCAGCAGCAGCCCACCGACCTGGGCGCGAGGAACGCGCTGACCTGGGTGCTGCTCGAGACCGGCCGGCTTCCCGAGGCAGAGGAGGAGGCGAAGAAGGTCCTCAAGGCCGACGAGCAGAACGTGCGCGCGATGCAGCTGCTGGCGCAGGGCTACTACCGCCAGGGCAAGTACGAGCTCTGCCGCCTGGTGCTGGAGAACGCCCGCGCGGTGGATCCGAAGGACCCGGTGACCCACAACGCGCTGGGCACGGTTCTCTTGAAATTGAAGCAGCGGTCCGCGGCGCTCGACTCGTTCAAGACCGCCGCGTCGCTCCGTCCGGAGTTCGCCGAGGCGCACAGCAACTTCGGCGCGATGCTGGTGGAGAGCGGTGACTACGATGGCGCGGTCAAGGAGCTGGAGCAGGCGGTGAGCGCTGCGCCCGAGCTGCTGCCCGCGCGGATGAACCTCGGCAACGCCTACCGCGGCAAGCTCGAGCTGGCGAAGGCCCGCGAGCAGTACGAGAAAGTTGTGGCCCTCGATCCCACCCTGGCCGACACCTACTACAACCTCGCCATCCTCCACCTCGACTCGGACGTGCCGGGGATGGACACGATCGACCGTTACAACAAGGCCATCGCCTACTTCACCACCTACAAGGAGAAGGGCGGCTCGGACGAGCGGGTCGACCAGTACCTCAAGGACGCCGCCAAGGGCATCGACCGCGAGCAGCGCCGGCGCGAGCGGGAGAAGAAGGACCAGCTCCGCAAGGCGGAGAAGGAAGCCGCCGAGGCGAAGAAGCAGGCCGAGGCCGCGGCCAGCAGCCAGCAGGCGGAAACGAAGGCGCCGGAGGCCGCCGCGGCACAGGGTGGCGACACGGCGAAGACCGCGGAGGCGCCGGCGTCCGACACCGCCGCTCCGCCGCCACAAACGAGCAAGAAGAAGAGCTCTCGCGCTAAGCTGAAGACCCCGTGAAACCCCCTGCCCTACCAGCGCTCGTGGCTTGCGCGGCGTTCGCCGTCGCCGGTGCGGTGCGGGCGCAGCCGGACACCACGGCCGCGCAGAAGGAGGCGGATCGCGCCGCAGCGGTCGCCAAGCAGGCGCGGGCGGACGTGCGGGCCGCGGCGAAGCCCGCCGGGCGGTCCTCCGCGAAGAAGGTCATCAAGCTCGACACCCTCACCGTCGAGGGCCGCATACAGAAACCGGAAGCCTTCTACGTGCTTCCCCGCTCCAACCTGAACTTCGACGAGCTGCAGAAGAACGAGAGCTTCGTCCCGAAGATCGAGAAGAGCGTACAGAAGGACCCGTTCTAGCCCGTGACTGCACGCGCCCTGCAAATGCCCAAGCCTGCCTCGAGCGGCGCCAAGATCCTCCGCGTGGGAGTGATCCGCGACGGGAAGATCATCGAGGAGCGGCAGATCCGGCATCCCTCGCCGGTGACCATCGGCCAGGACGGGACCAACACCTTCGTCATCCCCGCCAGCGAGCTCCCGGCCAGCTTCCCGGTCTTCGAGTACCGGAGCGGCCAGTACTCGCTCGTCTTCACCGACCGGATGAACGGCCGCGTCGCGAACCGCTCCGGCGACTTCGACTTCGCCGGCCTGAAGAGCAAGGGGCTGGTGCAGAAGCGGGGCAGCGTCTGGGCCCTCCCGCTCGACGACTCGTCACGGGGCAAGGTGTCGCTGGGCGAGGTGACGCTGCTCTTCCAGTTCGTCAGCCCGCCTCCGGAGCAGACCCGCATCGAGCTGCCGCCCGAGGTGCGGGGGACGATCTGGCGGAGCATCGACCACCTGTTCTTCGGCATCCTCGCCGCCTCGCTCTTCGTCCACTTCGCCGGCGCGGCGTGCATCATGCTCAGCCCCAAGCCGCCAGACGCCGACCTGTCGCTGGACGAGCTCCCGGACCGCTTCGCCCGGGTGCTCCTGCCCCCCAAGCCTCCCGAGCCCGAGCAGCAGAAGGCGCCGGAGCAGACCGCGCAGGCCGAGGAAAAGAAGGACATCAAGAAGGACGTGAAGAAGAAGGACCTCCCGGCCGACGCGCAGGCGCGCAAGGCGATCATCCAGCAGAAGGTGGCCGGCAAGGGCCTCCTCAAGATCCTCGGGTCGGCCGGCGGCAGCGGCGCGCTCTCCGACGTGCTCGGCAGCGGCACCGGCTCGGGCGACGTGGCCTCGGCGCTGGCCGGGGCGCGCGGGGTGAGCATCGCGACGGCGGACTCGGTGGGCGCGCGCGCAGGCGGCGGCGCCGGTCGGACGGCGGGCATCGGTGACGTCGGTACCGCCGGTGGCGGCAAGGTCGCGCTCGCCGGCAAGGGTGACGCGAAGGTGACGGGCCAGGTCTCGACCGCGACGCCGGAGGTCGACTCCGCGGACGTGGACCGGGCGGCGCTGTCCCGGTACATCCGCGACCGCCTCGGGGCCATCCGGGGCTGCTACGAGCGCGAGCTGAAGCGGAACCCTGGCCTCAAGGGCAAGGTGGTCGTCCGGTTCAACATCACGCCCGCCGGTCGCGCCGGAGACGTCCGCATCGAGGAGAACACGCTGGGGAGCAACGAGGTGCCTTCCTGCATCACCAGCCTGATGCGGAGCTGGATCTTCCCCTTCAAGCCGCCCGACGAGGTCCCGGTGCAGTACCCGTTCCTCTTCACCTCGGCCGGGTAGCGGGGGAGACGCCGGGGTGCGCACACCGGAGTTTGACACCTCCCGTCGGCGCTCCCTACGCTCGAAGAGGATGCGATCTCCCTCCCGCCCGGCGCTGCTGGCTGCCGTGCTCCTGCTCGGGGTGGGGCTCGCGCATGCCCAGGGCCCGGCCAGGCCGGCGACCACCACCCTGGAGAAGGCGTCGGACGTCCCGGACAAGGAGAAGATCAGCCGCTCCAGCGCAGCCGTCACCCGGATGCGCTCGGTGCTGAGCGAGGTCCTCGGCCGCCTCGAGGAGGCCCGGGCCACGAAGGACGTGGTGAAGCTCAACTGCGTCAACGAGAAGCTCACCCAGGTGAAGGGCCTGCTCCGCATCTCCGAGCAGTCGGACGTCGCCCTGCAAGAAGCGGTCGCGCGGAAGGACGCCACGGCCGCCGAGCACGAGTACTCGAAGGTCTCCATCGCGAAGAGCAAGGTCGAGCAGCTGCGGAACGAGTCCGAGCAGTGCATCGGGCAGCTGGCGTTCCGCACCGACGAGAACCTGACGGTGGAGGTGGAAGTTCCCAGCGGGTTGCCCACGGAAGACCCGACGAACCCGCCACAGCCTCAGCCACCGACGAATCGTCCGCCACCGGCCAGCCCGATTCTCTGAGTCGGACGTCCGTGGCCCCCAGGCGTACGTTGCGCCTGCTGCCATACCCCCCTAAACCTGGAGCGACCGCGTGCTTGCATGGTATGACGCACGACAGCGCCCCCGTCCTGATTGGAGCGGACTCTGTTCTTGGGAGGACCGGAGCGGTTGAGACGGATGCCCCCGCACGCCGCCCGCATTCTTCTCTTCGGCGCGCTGCTGGCCGGCGTGTGCGCACACGCCCAGGCGAGCGGCGGGGTCGTCTCGACTCCCCTCGGGGACAACAACGGCATCCGCTTCGGGCCCGGCCGCCTGCACCCGTACATCGACATCGAGGGGCGCTACGACTCGGCGGCGATCTACATCCCGTCGAATCCCAATGACCAGAGCTCGCCCTACGAGCTGAAGCCCGAGATCCTGATGCACTTCCGGCCGGGCTTCCGGCTGGACGTTCCGGGAACGGATGTCACGTTCGGGCTGAACGGGTACTACGACTACGTCTGGTACACGGGGATCATCACCAGCGGATCGAGCGCGGCGTCACGCAGCGAGGCCGGCGCCGACATGCACATGGAGGTCAACCGCGAGGGGGCGGTCGGCCTCGACGTGACGGACACCTTCGCCCGCAGTGACCGCCCGCGGGACATCGGCCTCGGCGTGGCGGTCATCTCGCTCTACAACCAGCTCCACCTCGCCGTGCCCATCCGTCCGGGCGGCCGCGCCTTCGAGATCCGGCCCCACGGCGACTACACGGTGGAGTTCTTCGGGGCCTACAGCGGCATCCCGCCCGGCATCGGCCCCTGCCCGCCCGGCACCTGCGCCGCGACCCCGAGCGACCCGAGCGTCAACGACTACCAGAACTACGCCGGCGGCCTGGACATCCACTGGAAGTTCCTGCCCCAGACGGCGCTGATCTTCGAGTCCAACTTCGAGGGCCGGAGCTACTTCCATCCCGATAGCTCGGTGGTTCCGCCAGGGAAGATCCTCAAGATGCTCGCCGGCGCCCAGGGCCTGGTGACGCCGCGGATCTCCGCCATCCTCAAGGCCGGCTACGCCATCGGCTTCAGCGGGGCGGCCTCGACCTTCATCGGACAGGCAGAGGCGACCTGGAACCCCAACGAGCTCAGCTCGATCAGCGTGGGCGTGCTCCGCGACGTGAACAACGCGGTGGGCGCGGCCAGCGCGACCGATCTCCGGTTCTACCTGAACTCGAAGACCTTCCTCATCGGCCGGCTCGGGCTGCACGGCAACTTCGCCTACGACATCGTCTCCTTCAC
>DASXGF010000718.1:0-2237 GCA_036489275.1 Myxococcaceae bacterium
CATCCTCACCGGGGCCGGGGACACGTTCTGCGCCGGCGCGGACCTCAAGGCCCTGGCCGAGGGTGAGGCCCGTCCGGTGCATCCGGAGGGAGACGGGCCGATGGGCCCCACCCGGATCCGACTCGGGAAGCCGGTCATCGCCGCCATCGAGGGCCACGCGGTGGCCGGCGGCCTCGAGCTCGCGCTGTGGTGCGATCTCCGGGTCGCCTCGGAGGAGGCGGTCCTCGGAGTCTTCTGCCGGCGCTTCGGCGTGCCGCTGGTGGACCTGGGCACGGTGCGGCTCCCGCAGATCGTCGGGCTCGGCCGGGCGATGGACCTGGTCCTCACCGGACGTCCGGTGAACGCGCAGGAGGCCTGGGGCATGGGCCTGGTCAACCGGGTGGTCCCCGCCGGCGAGGCGCTCCGCGCGGCGCTCGAGCTGGCTCGGGCGCTGGCCGCGCTCCCTCAGACCTGCCTGCGCAACGACCGGCTGTCGATGCTGGAGTCGCTCGATCTCGGCGCCCGGGAGGCGATGGAGAACGAGGTTCGCCGAGGTCAGCGGACACTCGCCTCCGGGGAGACGTCCGCCGGCGCTGCGCGTTTCCAGGGCGGGGCCGGCCGCCACGGCCGCTGAGGGCCTCCTCCAGGGCTCGTTGAGACCGATTTAGGGACTGTTTAGGGAACGAACGCCCGCTGCGGCTGGCACAAGGCGCCGCACCGATGGCGCCCGTCCGCTTCCTTCTCGCCGTTCTCTGCGCGCTCGCCCCCGCCGCGCACGCTGGAGCTCCGCTCCCGGAACATCTCCGGGACACGGGGCTCTACGCCCGAGGCTCCGAGGAGATCGCGGCCGGCGTCCTGCCCTTCAGCCCCCAGTATCCACTCTGGAGCGACGGCGCCGAGAAGCGGCGGTGGATCCGGGTGCCCCCCGGCACACGCATCGATGCCCGCGCTCCCGACCGCTGGGTTTTCCCGGTGGGCACGCGCCTCTGGAAGGAGTTCAGCCTCGGGCGGCCGCTGGAGACCCGGATGCTGGAGCGCACCCGGGACGGATGGGGCTTCGCGACCTATGTCTGGACCGAGGACGGGACGGACGCGGTCCTCGCCCCGTCCGAGGGGCTCCGCGCGGGTGTTCCGGTTTCGGGTGGCGGCCGGTGGGTCATCCCCGGGACCGCCGACTGCCGGGCGTGTCACGAGGGGCAGCCCAACCCCGTCCTCGGCTTCACGGCGCTGCAGCTCTCCTCGGACCGTGACCCCCGAGCGCCGCACGCCCGCTCCGTCCACGCCGAGGTGCACCTCGAGGACCTCGTCGCCCGCGGGCTGCTCCGCGGTCTTCCCTCGTCGCTCGCGGCCACGCCGCCGCGCATCGCCTCCGGCTCCGCGGACGAGCGCGCCGCGCTGGGGTACCTCCACGCCAACTGCGGCATCTGCCACAACCGCCAGGGTCCGCTCGCCGGCATCGGTCTGGATCTGCTGCAGGCCCTCTCGGAGGGGCCCGCCTCGGTGGAGCGGACCCGCGCCTCGGCGCTGGCGGTGCGCGCGCTCCGCCCCGTCGGCGGAGCCGAGGTGCGGCTCGCTCCCGGCAAGCCCGAGCACAGCGTGCTCTTCCGCCGGATGGGCGCGCGCGATCCGCTCGACCAGATGCCGCCGCTCGGGACCGAGAAGCCCGACCGGGAGGCCCTGGCGCTCGTCGAGCGCTGGATTCACTCACTCGCAGACAGGAGAACGCCGTGACCCCGAAGACGCTGCTGCTCGCCGCCCTCTCGATGTCCTCCCTCCCCCTCGCCGCACCGGCCGGCGCCTCGAGCGCCCAGGCGAAGCGGGGCGAGTACCTCGTCAACTTCGGCGGCTGTCACGACTGCCACACCCCCAAGAAGATGGGGCCGAAGGGGCCGGAGCTCGACACCGAGCGCTTCCTCTCGGGCCATCCCGAGCAGATGCCGGTGACGCCGGCCCCCGCGCTCGAGGGACCGTGGCTCGCGGCGACCGTCGGCACCATGACCGCCTGGTCCGGCCCCTGGGGCATCAGCTTCACTGCGAACCTCACCCCGGACCGCGAGACCGGCCTCGGCGCGTGGACGGAGCAGAACTTCATCGACACGATGCGCACCGGCCGCCACATGGGGCGGGGGCGTCCCATCCTCCCGCCGATGCCCTGGCAGATGGCCGGCAAGCTCACCGATCAGGATCTCAAGGCGGTCTTCGCCTATCTGAGGACGATCCCCGCGGTGAAGAACCGGGTCCCGCAGCCGGCGCCGCCG
>DASXGF010000056.1:0-15663 GCA_036489275.1 Myxococcaceae bacterium
AGCTCCCCGGGGAGACGGGGGCCGCGGTCGACCCGCGGCCCGTCGCGCCTACCCCTGGAGCCGGTCGACCACCGGCAGCTCGACGGAGACCAGCTCTCCGTACTTGAGGCCGGTGCCGGTGTTCATGAGGATCACCCGTTCGTCGCGGTCGATGGCTCCGCTGGCCACCAGCTTCTTGATGCCCGCCCACACCGCTCCACCCTCCGGAGCGGCGTACACGCCCTCGGTCGAGGCGATCTCCCGCATCCCGGCGAGGGCCTCCTCGTCGGTCACGGTGAGCGCGGTGCCCCCCGAGCGGCGGATCAGGGCGAGCATGATCGAGTCCGCCACGGCGACCGGAACGCGGAGTCCGCTGATGCTGGTCCGGGCCCCCTGCACCGCCGGCGCGTGGTCCAGCCCCTCGCGGAAGGCGCGGACGATGGGCGCGCAGCCCTCGGTCTGGACCGCGATCATCCGCGGGCGCCGCTCGCCGATCCATCCGAGCTGCTCCAGCTCCTCCAGCGCCTTCCAGATGCCGACCAGGCCGGTGCCTCCCCCGGTCGGGTAGACGATGACGTCAGGCACGTCCCAGCCGAGCTGCTCGGCCAGCTCCAGGCCCATCGTCTTCTTCCCCTCGGCGCGGTAGGGCTCCTTCAGCGTCGAGAGGTCGAACCAGCCCGCCTCCGCGGCCCGTCGCTTGACCCAGGCGCCGCAGTCGTTGATGAGGCCGCGGACCAGGACCACCTCGGCGCCGTACACGGCCGACTCCTTGCGGTTCAGCTCGGGCGCGTCCACCGGCATGTAGACGTGCGCTCCGAGCCCGGCCCGCGCGGCGTAGGCAGCGAGCGCTCCTCCGGCGTTCCCCGCGGTCGGAAGCGCGACGTCGCGGGCGCCGAGCTCGCGCGCCCGGGAGACCGCCGCGGCGATGCCCCGCGCCTTGAACGACCCGGTGGGATTCATCCCCTCGTCCTTCAGCAAGAGGCGGCCGAGGCCCGCCCGCGCTCCGAGCCTCGGCACGGGAAGCAGCGGCGTGTCCCCCTCCCCGAGCGAGACCACGTTCCGCTCCTCCCGGACCGGGAGCAGCTCGCGCCAGCGCCACATCCCTCGCGGGCGGGCGGCGACCGACTCCCTGGAGAGCGTCCGTGCGGCGCGCTCGAGGTCGTAGCGGGCGAGGAGCACCTTCCCGCAGTCGGGGCAGAGGTTCTGGAGGCGGTCCGCCTCGTGCGTTCGCCCGCAGGCGCTGCACTGCAGATGACTGAGGGTGCTTCCGGTGTCGACGCGCTGGGTGCCCATCGCGGGCCACCGTAGCCGACCCCGGGGACTCAGCCCACGGCCGGCGCCAGCACGACGACGCTGTAGCCCACCGCGGGAACCTGACCGGGGTTCGAGTAGGCGTGCCGCTGGTCCCCGCGGAAGACGACCACGTCCCCCTGGGCGAGATCCCAGCGCTGGCCGCTGGCCGAGAGGCGGATCGTCCCCCGCTCGCAGGTGAGGTACTCGCGCGTCCCCGGGGTGTGAGGAACGCCGGTCATCGACGCCCCGGGCGGCAGCTCCATCCGCTCGATGATCATCCCCGGGATCGGATCCGGCAGCAGGGACCGCAGCTCGACCGCGCCCCGAGCGCGGGTGGGGAGCGCCCCCTTCGGGTAGTGCCGCGCCCCGGCGCGCGGGGAGGCGAGCAGCTCCTCGATCGACACCTGGAACACCATCGCCACCCGCTGGAGAACCGCCAGCGTCGGGTTGGCCGCCCCGGACTCGAGGTTGGCCCAGGTGGCCCGCGGGAGCCCGGCGAGGCGGGAGATCTGCTCCTGGGTCATGCCCCGCAGCAGCCGGAGCTGCCGCACGTTCTCGCCCAGCCGGCCGGCGGCGTCCTCGGAGTCCGCGCCCATCGGGTGACCTTCTGCCAAAAGGCTGGCACCGCCGTCAATTCCATGGAGGGCACCGGCTACCCCTGAAACCAAGGAGAACAGATGGAACTTCGAGGAGCAGCAGTCATCGTCACCGGGGCCAGCCGCGGGCTGGGCGCCGCCCTCGCCGAGGAGCTCGGACGGGCGGGCGCACGGCTGGTGCTGGTGTCGCGGGACCACGAGGCGCTCGACGCCGTGGTCGATCGGATCCGCGACCGGGGCGGCGAGGCGCACGGCGTGGTGGCCGACGTCTCGGCGCCGGAGTCGGCGTCCCGCATCGCGGGGACCAGCGGGGCGCTGGTCGGCCCGGCCGAGGTCGTCATCCACAACGCGGGGACGCTGGGCCCGGTCCCCCTCGCCCCGCTCGCGGACACCTCCGACGGGGACTTCGAGCAGGCGCTGGGCACGAACCTCCTCGGACCCTTCCGCCTCACCCGGGCGCTGGTGGGAAGCATGGCCCTGCGCGGCCGGGGAATGGTGGTCCTCGTCAGCTCGGACGCGGCGAGCACGGCCTATGCGGGCTGGGGCGCGTACGGAGTGTCCAAGGCCGCGCTCGAGCACCTGGGGAGAATCTGGGACGCGGAGCTCTCCGCATCGGGTGTGCGATTCCTCACGGTGGACCCGGGGGAGATGGACACCCGGATGCACCGCGAGGCGGTGCCCGAGGCCGACCCCTCCACCTTGCTTCGCCCCGAGGAGGCCGCGGCGAAGGTCGTGGATCTCCTCCGGAAGGCGCCATGAAACACGCCGCCCAGATTGCGACGGCCGTCGTCGAGCACACACCCGGGAAGCTCCTCCACGTCGACCCACGACGAGGCACGCTGACCGACACCCGGATCGATGCGCTCCCCGAACTCCTCCGGCCAGGCGATCTCCTGGTGGTGAACGACGCAGCCACCCTTCCCGCCTCGCTCGGCGGCACCGTGCGCGGCGAGCAGATCGAGCTCCGCCTCGCGGGAGAGGAGCCGGATGGCACGTGGCGCGCGGTCGCCTTCGGGGCCGGGGACTGGCGGACGCCCACCGAGAACCGGCCTCCGCCGCCGGTGCTCGCTCCCGGCGACGAGCTCCGCCTCGGACCGGGGCTCCGGGCGCGGGTCGTCTCCCGCTCCGAGGTGTCGGGCCGGCTCGTCTCGATCCGCTTCGAGGGCCCGGCCGAGCGCTTCTGGCTCGCGCTCTACCCCCGCGGCCGGCCGGTCCAGTACGCGTACGAGCCGCTACCGCTGTCGCTGGCGCGCGTCCAGACGCCGTACGCCGCGCGTCCCTGGGCGTCCGAGATGCCGTCCGCCGGCCGTCCGCTCCGTGTCGAGCTGCTGGGCCGGATCCGCTCGCGGCGCGTCGGCATCGCCACGCTTACCCACGCAGCGGGGCTGTCGTCGACCGGGGATCCCGCGCTCGATTCGGCCCTGCCGCTGCCCGAGCGGTACGACCTGCCGGCGGCCACGGTCGCGGCGGTGGCCGACACCCGCCGGCGCGGCGGCCGGGTGGTCGCGGTGGGAACCACGGTCGTCCGCGCGCTCGAGGGCGCCGCGCTCGCCCGGGGAGGCGATCTGCTCCCGGGCCCGGGCGTCACCGACCTCCGCATCGGCCGGGGATTCGTGCCGCGGCTGGTGACCGGGCTCCTGTCCGGGGTGCACGGCCGCGACTCGAGCCACTTCGAGCTCCTGAGCGCCTTCCTGCCGGGGCCGCTCGAGCTGCTCTACATGCTCCACACCGCGGCCGGCGGCTACCGGGGGCACGAGTTCGGCGACTCCACGCTCGTCCTCGGCTGAGCGGGTACCTCAGGCTCCGGTCCGGTTCATCGCCGCGGCGATCGATCGGACCACCGAGCGCGGGCCGAGCCGGATCGAGAACGCGAGGATCCGGTTCTTCCACCCGTGCACGACGAAGGGCGTGCCCCGCTGCATCGCCCGGTAGGCGTCCCTCGCCACCTCCGACGAGGTCATCACCCCGGACTTGAAGAGGCGGGTGCTACCGCTCCCGGCCACCGAGGCGAACTCGGTCGCGGTCGCCCCCGGGAGGCTCACCGTGGCGGTCACCCCGGTTCCCTTCAGCTCGTGGGCGAGCGCCTCGGTGAACGAATTCACGAAGGCCTTGGTGGCGTAATAGACGGCCCCGAACGGACCGGGCTGCAGACCAGCGGTCGAGCCGATGTTCAGCACCCGCCCCCGACCCCGCCCGAGCATGCCGGGGAGGAAGGCGTGGGTGAGCCGGACCAGCGCCCGGACGTTCACGTCCACCATCACCATCTCCGCGTCCAGCGGGCTGGCCGCGAACCCACCGACCCTGCCCAGGCCGGCGTTGTTCACCAGGAACTCGATCTCCGCTCCCCGGGCCTGCACCTCGCGGACGACCCGCTCGACCTCGTCCGGGAGCGCCAGATCCGCGGCGATGACGTGCACCGAGATCTTCCGCGCGCCGCGCAGCTCGGCGGCCAGCGCCTCGAGCCGATCCCGACGGCGGGCCACCAGGACCAGGTCGACTCCATCGGCGGCAAAGAGTCGGGCGAACTCCTCGCCCAGGCCAGACGAGGCTCCGGTCACCAGCGCGGTTCGGCTCATGCCCGAGGCCTAACGCACACGGGCCGCGGAGTCCCGGGGGACGTGGAGTTTTCACCCGCCCGGCACTCACCCACGGCAGCGGGGTTGCTCGGGTCCCCGCGCTGCACGACCTGGCGCCGACGCAGACCGAGCCACCCCTCGGCATCACGCAGCGCCGGCCTCGCCCCCGGCCGGCGGTCCAGGCAGATTCCCGGCCACCCGGGGCGCGGGTGGCGCTAAGACGGTCGTCATCGACTTGACCGCGCACAATCCGGACTCCCGGTTTCGCCAGGGCTCCATCGCCCGCGCGTGGACCGAGGCGTCCACCGTCCGGGGGTTCCGCGTCGAGGCCGTGCTTTCCCTGACCGGCCTGGTCGCGGTCCTCGTGGTGATGTCTCGCTTCCTGGCGTGGGTCGAGCTGCGACCCGGCGTCGTGCTCGACGATCCGGTCCTGGCCTTCGTCCCCTCCCGCGATCTGAGCTGGCTCTCCTTCGGGCTCATTTACCTCGGGCTGCTCAGCGGGGTGGCGGTGCTGCTGCCCCATCCCCGGCGCTTAGTGCTCGGGATGCAGGCGTATGCGGTGATGGTTCTCCTCCGGATGCTCGTCATGGCGGTGACGCCGCTCGATCCACCGGTGGGCTTGATACCGCTCCGCGACCCTCTGGTTCAGTCGGTGAGCAGCGGAGAGCCCCTCACCCGGGACCTCTTCTTCTCCGGGCACACCTCGACGATGTTCCTGCTGGCGCTGCTCGCGCCCGGCCGCGCGACCCGGATCTTCTTTGGAGTCTGCACCGGCCTCATCGCCGTGCTCGTCCTCTGGCAGCACGTGCACTACACGGTCGACGTGCTCGTCGCGCCGCTCTTCGCCTACCTCAGCCTGGTCCTCGCGCGAAGAGCTTCTACAGCTCCCGGGTCATGAAGACGCTGAACGGGTCCGCCCGGTAGTCGCCGAACGGACCGCAGCGCCGGAACCCCGCGCTCTCGTAGAGGCGGAGTGCGGGGACGAAGGCCGGGGCCGAGCCGGTCTCGAGCCAGAGCGTCCGGCACCCGCGCCGCCGAGGCTCGGCGGTCAGGAACTCGAGGATCGCCCGGCCGATGCCCTGCCCGAGGAAGCCATCCGCCACCCGCATCGACTTGAGCTCTCCCCGGTCGGCGCCGAGGGTCTTCAGCGCCCCACAGCCGGCGATCTCCTCGCCGACCCAGACGGACCAGAAGGTGACCCCGGGCTGGCGGAGCCGGTCGACGTCGAAGGCGTGAACGCTCTCCGGAGGTGAGCTCGCGTGCATCCCCGCGAGATGCCGCGCGATGAGGGCGCGGGCAGGCCCGCCGGACAGGTCGTCGAGGACGAAGCGAAGGGACGGAGGCGCCACCCGGGACCGCGACGGTACCATCCAGATGGACCTGACGGCCCTCCTGCACGTTGTGCCGCACCCCGGAAGCGCCTCCTGTGATGGAGAGGGCGACTGATCATCGCGCCGCACGACCCGCTGCACCGGGCGCCCGGGACCCGAGGGGGGCTAAGGTGCCCGCCGTGGGTACGGAGCCGACCCTGCACATCCGTCTCCTCGGCGGGCTGAGCCTCACGCACGGGGACGAGGCGGTGACCGCAATCCACTCGCCGCGCCTGCACTCGCTGCTGGGCTATCTCCTCCTCCACCGGGACACCCCGCAGCTGCGCCAGCACCTGGCCTTCACCTTCTGGCCCGACTCGAGCGAAGCGCAGGCCCGCAACAACCTGCGGCAGATCCTCCACGAGCTCCGGCACGCCCTTCCCGAAGCGGAGCGCTTCCTGGTCGCGGACACCCGTATCGCCGGCTGGCGGCGCGACGCCTCCTTCGACCTCGATGTCGCGGCCTTCGAGTCCGCGCTCTCCGAGGCGGCCGTGGCCCCCGACGGGACTCACGAAAGGGCGGCGCTGGAACGCGCGGTCGCGCTCTACCGCGGTGATCTCCTGCCCGGCTGCTACGACCCCTGGATCGAGGGAGACCGCGAGCGGCTGCGACGGCTCCGGCGTCGTGCACTCGCCCGTCTCGCCGAGCTGCTCGAGTCCGCCCGCGACTACCGGGGCGCCATCGGATGTCTGGAGAAGGTCCTCCAGGACGAGCCGACGGACGAGGAAGCCTGCCGGCAGCTGATGCGGGTCATGGCCGTGTCCGGCGATCGTCCCGGTGCGCTCCGGGTCTTCCGGGATCACGTCGCCGTCCTCCGGCGCGAGCTTGGCGTCGAGCCGGGCGCGGAGCTGCGGCAGGCGCACCAGGCGCTGCTCCGCGACGAGGAGCAGCCTGCCCCGGCCCGTCCGGCCCGCGACGCCGGGCCGCCCCTGGTCGGCCGGAACCGTGAGTGGCAGGTCCTCCTCGACGCCTTCCGCACCGCCAGCGCAGGACCGCCCGGCTTCGCGCTCATCACCGGCGAGCCCGGGATCGGGAAGTCCCGGCTGGCCGAGGAGCTCCTCGCCTGGGGACGCCGCCAGGGAGTGACGGTCGCCTCCACCCGCTCCTACGCCACCGAGGGCCAGCTCTCGCTCGCCCCGGTGACCGAGTGGCTCCGCGCCGAGCCGGTACGGCGGGTACGGGCACGCCTGGAGCCGATGTGGCTCTCGGAGGTGTCGCGCATCCTTCCCGAGCTCCGGGCCGAGCGCGCCGACCTGCCGCAGCCCGAGCCGATCACCGAGTACGGTCAGCGCCAGCGGTTCTTCGAGGCCCTGGTGCGTTCGGTCCTCGCCGCGCCCCAGCCCCTCGTGCTGCTGGTCGACGACCTGCAGTGGTGCGACCGCGAGACCATCGAGTGGCTGCACTATCTCCTGCGGTACGATCCGCACGCCCGGATGCTGGTGGTGGGGACGGCGCGGGACGAGGAGATCCAACCGCAGCATCCGCTCCGGGCCCTGCTCCTCCACCTCCGGGCCGGACACATCCCGGTCACCGAGCTGGCCCTCGAGCCGCTCGACGCCGCGGAGACCGCTCGCCTCGCCGCCCACGTCGGCCGGCACGAGCTGGACTCCTTCGCCGCGCTCCGCCTCTTCCGGGAGACCGAGGGCAACCCGCTCTTCGTGGTGGAGACGGCCCGGGCGGGTCTCGGCGCGCCGGCGGCCTCGGTGGCGCTCCCGTCGAAGGTGCAGGCGATCATCGGCTCGCGTCTGGCGCAGCTCTCGCAACCGGCACGCGAGCTGGCCCAGCTGGCCGCCGCCATCGGCCGCGGCTTCGGGCTCGAGCTGCTCCTCGAGGCGGGTCAGCTCCCCGAGGACGGCGTGGTGCGGGTGCTGGACGAGCTGTGGCAACGGCGGATCATCCGGGAGATCGGCGCCAACCAGTACGACTTCACCCACGACAAGCTCCGCGAGGTCGCCTACGCGGAGATCGGTCCGGCGCAGCGGCGCTTCTTCCACCATCGCATCGCCGAGGCGCTGGAGAAGCTCCACGCCGGCGCGCTCGACCCGGTGAGCGGCAGCATCGCCGCCCACCTCGAGCGTGCCGGGCTGGAGGCACGTGCCATCGAGCTCTACCAGCAGGCCGCCGCGGTGGCCCAGCGCACCTACGCCAACGAGGACGCGATCGACCTCCTGGTCCGGGCGCTCGCGCTGCTGGAGCGGCAGGCGACGGGAACGGGACGCGACCGGGACGAGCTCCGCATCCAGCTGGCCCTGGCGCGGCTCTACCGGATGACGCTCGGCTGGACCTCGCCGGAGGTGGAGAAGACGCTCGGTCGCGCCGTCGCGCTCTGCGACACGGTGGGTGACGACGCGCAGCGAGCACGGGCGCTCTACGGGCTCGAGTCTCTCTTCGTGGTCCGGGCGCGACTCTCGGAGGTCGAGCGGGTGCACGAGGAGCTGCACCGGATCTACGCGCGGATGAACGGGTCTTCGCCCCCGATGGAGAGCGAGACGATGCTCGCTGGCGCGCGGCTGCACCTCGGCCGGATCGACCAGGCGGCGGACATGATCTCCCGCGCGCTCACCCTCAACGACCCCCGGCAGGTGCAGCGCATCGCGGAGGAACAGGGCTGGAACTTCGCGGTGCACGGGCGGGCCTGGTGGGCGCACGCGCTCTGGCTGCAGGGCCGGGCGGACGCGGCGCTCACCCAGGGCCTGGAGGCAATCCGGATCGGCGACGAGCTCCGCCAGCCCTTCAACCAGGCGGTGGCCACGACCTACTTCGCGTTACTGCAACAGCTCCGCGCGGACCCGGAGGCGGCAAGGCTGGCGGCGGAGAAGGCGCTGGCGACCACCACCGAGGCGCGCGCGCCGTACTACCGGGCCTGGTCGGAGATCCTCGTCCGCCACGCCGAGGCGTCACGCCGCCTCGATGCCGAGGCCATCGCCGCGCTGCGCAGCTCGATCGACGCCTTCCGCGCCACCGGCGCCCGGCTCCGCTTGCCGTACTACCTCGGGCTGCTCGCCGGGGTGCTGTGCCGCGCGGAACGCGCCGTGGAGGGCCTGGCGGTCCTCGACGAGGCGCTGGCCGAGGTCCGGAACAGCAACGAGCGCTGGTGGGAGGCCGAGCTGCACCGTCTCCACGGGGATCTGCGCCTGGCCACGGGCGGTTGGAAGGACGAGGCGTGCGCGGCGTACGGTCGCGCGCTCGAGGTCGCCCGGAGCCTGGGGGAACCGGCGCTGGCCCTCCGCGCGGCGACGAGCCTGGCCCGCCTGACCCGGACCCCCGGACCCCTCCCCGAGGTGATCCTCACTGTCAGTGAAGGGGCCGGAACGCCGGATCAGCTGGCTGCCCGGGAGCTCCTCGCCGAGCTAACGGGCCGCTAACGGTCCCCGGAGTCTCTTCCTCGCCCGCCGGACCTGCCCGAACGCTCCGCTCACGGCGGAGGAGCGACCCTCGCGGGCACAACGCTGGACCGACAAGGAGCGAGACGATGGGCAAGCTGGATGAGAAGGCGCTGCAGGACTTCCGGGCGCAGGTGCGCGGCGATCTGCTCCGCCCCGGAGATGGAACCATCTACGAGGAGGCGCGCAAGGTCTACAACGGGATGATCGATCGGCGGCCGGCGATCATCGTCCGCTGCGTGGACGTGGCGGACGTCATCGCCGCCGTGAACTTCGCCCGCAACCAGAAGCTCGCCGTGGCGGTGCGCGGCGGCGGGCACAGCGGACCGGGGCTGTGCACCATCGACGAGGGCCTGGTGGTCGACCTCTCGCGGATGAAGAGCGTCCGCGTGGATCCCGAAGCTCGCACCGTGCGCGTGGAGGGCGGCGCGAAGTGGGGGGACGTCGACCACGCCACGCATCCCTTCGGGCTTGCGACGCCGAGCGGCTTCATCTCCACCACCGGCGTCGGTGGTCTCACCCTCGGGGGCGGCATCGGCTACCTGGCCCGCACCTACGGGCTCACGCTCGACAACCTCCTGAGCGTGGACATGGTGCTCTCCGACGGGCGCTTCGTCACCGCGAACGCGAAGACCAACCCCGACCTCTTCTGGGCGGTGCGCGGAGGCGGCGGCAACTTTGGCGTCGTGACCTCGTTCGAGTTCCGGCTCCATCCCGTCAGCCAGGTCTACGGTGGGCCGATGATCTGGCCGCTGGAGAAGAGCGGCGAGGTGCTCAAGTGGTGGCGGGATTTCATCCTCAAGGCGCCCGAGGACATCAACGGCTGGTTCGCCTTCCTCACCGTTCCGCCGGCCGCGCCTTTCCCCGAGCAGTACCAGAACAAGAAGATGGTCGGCGTCGTGTGGTGCTACACGGGCCCGCTGGAGAAGGCCGAGGAGCGCTTCAAGCCCATCCGCGCCTTCGGGCCTCCGGTGATCGACTTCGTCGGGCCGGTCCCCTGGCCGGCGCTGCAGAGCATGTTCGACGCGCTCTACCCGTCCGGTCTGCAGTGGTACTGGAAGGCCGACTTCTTCAAGGACCTCTCGGACAAGGCCATCGACCTGCACGTGAAGTACGGCGCGCAGCTCCCCACCTTCCACTCCACGATGCACATCTACCCGATCAACGGCGCGGCGCACCGGCCGGCCTCGGGTGACACCGCGTTCAGCTTCCGCGACGCGAACTTCGCGCAGGTGATCGTCGGGGTGGATCCGGATCCGGCGAACAACGAGAAGATGATCGAGTGGGCCAAGAACTACTGGCTCGCGCTGCACCCGCACTCCGCCGGCGGCGCCTACGTCAACATGATCATGGACGAGGGCGAGGACATGGTGAAGGCGGCGTACCGCGACAACTACCCGAAGCTCGCGGAGATCAAGGCCAAGTACGACCCGGGCAACCTCTTCCGGAGCAACCAGAACATCAAGCCGTCGCGCTGAGGACGACGACGTCGAGCGGCTCGCCGCGGTCTCGAGTATGAGCGTTCAGCGAACCAGCCCGTACTCGGGACCGCCGTGGAAGAAGGGCCCGGGGGTCATCACCCCCTTCTGCTTGAAGACCACGCCGTCCTTCATCACGAACTGCACGTCGCGGAGCGCGTCGATCTTCTCCAGCGGGTTGCCCGGCACCGCGATCAGATCTGCGAAATTTCCCGGCTTGATCGGCCCTCGGGTGTTCTCGGTCTGGGCGCACTTGTAGCCGGTGGTGGTCATCGCCTTCAGGATGTCACGCGGTGGAATGCCCGCCGCCTTCCAGGTCTCGATGAACTCGATCGCCACCTCGCCACGGGTCTTCCCGGGGACCCAGTAGTCGGCGTCGGTGGAGTAGGTCATGTTGACCTTGTTCTCGTAGGCGTTCTTCAGGCTCGCGACGTCGCGCTTCCACCCCTTCTCGGTCTGGTGATCGGTGAGGGTGATGGGGGTCTCGGTCCCGGCGCGGAAGGTGCCCTTCTTCACCATCAGCTTGTGGTTCGCGTCGTCGAGGCCGAGGTCGTGGGCGATGGACCAGACCCCGCCCTCGATCGCCCGCCGTGCTCCGTCGACGGTCTGCGCGTGCGCCTCGACCTTCAGGCCCGCCTTGGCCGCCTCGGCGACCACCAGCTTGATGTCGTCGACCGAGTAGCCCCACGGCTTGCAGTCGGCGCAGATCTTGATGACCTTGGCCCCGTACAGCATGTTCTGCCGCACCGCCTTGACGATCTCGTCGGGCGTGTCGGCGTCGAGGTACTCGGGGAAGACCACCTTTTTCTCCAGCCCCATCTCCGGCGTAGGCCAGAACTGCCCGCCGCTGCTGCCGATGATGATCCCGGCGTTGATGATCTGCGGGCCGGGGATCCAGCCCTCCTCGATCGCCTGCCGGAGCGCCGTGTCGGCGTAGAGACCGTTGTTCCCCATGTCGCGGACGATGGTGAAGCCGGCGGCGAGCATCTGGATGCCGTTGGAGGCCGCCTGGATCGCCCGCAGCGGGGTGCTCTCGGTGATGACGGTGACGTAGTAGTTGTTCCGCTCCGGCATGACCTTGTAGGTGATGGCCAGGTGGTTGTGCGTGTCCACCAGGCCGGGGAGCACGGTCAGACCGGAGAGATCGATCACCTCCGCCCCGGCCGGGATCGAGATCTTCGGGCCGATCGCCTCGAACTTCCGGTCCTTGATCAGGATGATCTGGTCGGTGCTGACCGCTCCCGTCGCCGGGTCGATCAGCCGGCCGGCGCGCACCGCGGTGTAGCGGGGCGGCGGGGTGGGCGCCGCGGGCGCAGGCTGGGCGAGGACGGCGCCGGCAAGCAGCTGGAGAACCAGCGTGATGCGGGGGGCGAGAGCAGCTCTGGAGGTCATGGGCGGAGCATGCCGGACCGCTCCGGAAGTGGTGAGTGATTTCGCAACGACCGGGTCAGGTCTCCCGCTGCGCCCGGCGGGAGAACCGGAGGATGGAGCGGAAGAGCTCCTCGATGGCGTCCGGGTCGATCCCGAGCGACTCGGCCCAGGCCCTGCGTTCCGCCAGCAGGCTCGCCTCCCGCGTGGGGTCCAGGATGGGATGCCCCAGCTGCGCCTTCGCCCTGCCAGCGCGCTGGGCGAGCGTGGCCCGCCGGGCCAGCAGCCCGAGCAGCTCCCGGTCGACCGAGTCGATGAGCTCGCGCGTTTCCTGGAGCTCCGGCGAACGGGTCCCCAGATCCGGGATGGCGAAGCGGGCCGTCTCGACCGCCGGCCCGGCCGGAGCCGCCTCCAGAGCACGATCGATCTCGCCCAGCGCCTCGAGCAGCTGGCGGCGCGCCTCTGCGGCGAAGGGATTCTCGCGCTGGATGGCGGCGAAGAGGTGGCCGGCGTCCGAGCGCACCGTCTCGATGGTGCGGGAGATGGCCTGGAACGACGGCGGCGCGAAGGAGACCTCCATTCCCGCGCCAGCATCGAGCATTCCCTTGGCCACGAAGAAGGTGAGCGCGTGGGTATGGGCCATCACCCGGTCGTGGCCCTCCGGCGTCTGCTCGATGACCTCGCAGCCGATCCGCCGGTAGAGCTCACCCGCGCGCGCAGCGGCCTCCGGGTGGCGCGGCGATGGACAGACCACCACCCGCAGCGGTCGCTCAGCCAGGGCGAGGCTCACCGGCCCGAAGAGCGGATGCGTCGCCACCCAGGGAATCTCCGCGCCCAGCACCGCCTCGAGATCAGCGGACGGATGCACCTTCACGCTTCCGACGTCGAGCACGACCTGTTCGGCGCTCAGATGGGGCCGGAGCGACGCGAGCGCCTCGCGCGTTCGCGGCACCGGAACGGCCAGCACCACCACGCTCGCCCCGGCCACCAGCTCGGGCAGCCCGGTCGCCCGGATCGGCTCGGGGACCGCGACGCCAGGGTCGAGCGCGCGGAACGGGATTCGCGCCTCGGCCAGCAGCGACCCCAGCGCTCTCCCGAAACGTCCGAAACCCAGGAGCGCGACGACCATCCCGGTGCGACCCTAGCAGAGCGTCAGCGCTGGGCGTGCGGAGTGGCCTCCAGCGTGGCCAGCTCCTTCTCGATCTTCTCCTGCGCCGCGGGGTTGCGCTGGGTGGCGGGCAGGGTCTTGATGAGGGCCAGCTGCTCGCGCAGCACCGGCGCCTTGTCCTTCCCTTGCGCCTCGAGGATGCGGGCCTTCAATCCGAGGATCCCCACCTTCCGCGGGCCCTGCGGCATCAGCGCCAGCGCCCGGTTCACCGCCGCCTCGGCCTCCGGAGCGCGCTTCTCCTCGAGGAGCACGCGGGCGAGGCGAGCCGGCGGGTTGTAGTCCCCGGGCATCTCCTTCTCGCGGGCGGCCAGCAGCGTCTCGGCCTTCCTGGGCTCGCCCAGGTAGAGGTAGCTCTCCATCCGGTGGGCGTCGAACGTCGCGGCGCTCGCCACGTCCGGCGCCTTCGCCGCCCCGGCCTCGAGCACCGCCGCGCGCTTCCGCATCGCGGCCACTGCTTCGTCGTGCCGCTTGAGGTCGTCGAGGTGGTCCGCGAGGCTGGCGTAGATCGAGCTCCGGTCGTCGACCGACAGCGCCGCCTTCGGATCCGCCGCGAGCGACTCCAGCTTCTTCAGCGCGGAGGCGAGGAGGGCCTTCGCCTCGGGCGTGTCTCCCGCCTTCGCCGCGCAGGTCGCCGCGTTGTCGACGAGGTCCGCACCCGTCGGCGTGGCGGGGACCTTGCTCACCAGGGGCGCGGTGAGCGTCATGCACTCCTTGATCGCCTCGGGAGTGCCCACGCGCCCCAGCGCGCTGACCAGGAGGTCGAGGCGCTGGAAGCGCAGTGGATCATCCTTGGCCGAGGCGGACACGGCGCGGCGGTACGCATCCACCGCGGCGGAGTAGTCCTTCTTCTGCTGGGCGGCGTGACCCTCCTGCTCGGCACGCGCCGCCTCGGAGACCTTTCCACCCGAACGTGCCGCCTGCCACGACGCGGTGCTCTCCAGCACGAACTGGCGCATCTCGTTCACCGACGACGTACCGAGCCACCGGCCGATGACCTGCTCGGTGTCCGGATCGATGAGCAGGAACGTCGGAAGCCCGTCCGCAGGGAACTTCTCGACGACCTCACGATTCTTCTCCGCCTCGGTCTCCACCGAGAGCCACACCACTGCATCCTTCGCCGATCGCAGCCCGGCGTCGGGGAAGACGAACGAGCGCATCGACAGGCACGAGTGGCACCAGGTTGCCCAGCTGTCGAGGAACAGCGGCTTCTTCTCCGCCTTCGCCCTGGCCAGCGCGCCCCGGTAATCGTCCTCGATGAAGACGATGCCCGACGGCGGGCTCGCCGAGGAGTGGGAGGTGGTGCTCGGTGCGGCGACGAGGGTCAGGCTCAGCAGGGCGGAGAGCATGCGAGCCCGGAGGCTAACCCCGCCCCGGAGGGGATGCTGTGTGCAATGCAGCGAAGTGCCTGGAGTTCCCGGGAAATGACGGTTCCGTTCCCGGGCGGGCGGACGACCGGTCCCTCCCATGTGGGCCCCGCCTGACCGTGCGCGCTTGAATCGCCCGCGGTGCTCGGACGTCCAACTGGATGAGGACGCAACGATGAAAAACCTACTTGTCGCAATGCTTCTGCTGGGACCGCTGGTGGCGGGCGCGCAGGTCGTCTCCACCAACCCTCCCGTCGATCAGCCTCCCGCGGGGCAGCCCCAGGGAGTTCCCCCTCCGCCGCCGGCCGCGCCGCCCCCTCCGGCGACCGTGACGCCACTCCCGCAGGGTGACGAGTACAGCGCGGAGCCGTACGTTCAGCCGGCTCCCCAGTACGCTCCGTCGCCCGAGGAGATGCAGCCGCCGGCCACGGCGATCGCCCCGCCTCCCGCGGCGAGCGGCCAGTGGGTCTACACCGGCCAGTACGGCTGGGTCTTCATGCCCTACGGCGCGGGCTACACGTACGCGGCCGCCGGAGCCTACCCGGACATGTACGTCTACTACCCGGCCTTCGGCTGGCGCTGGGTCGTCGCGCCGTGGGTCTGGGGCGTCGGCCCTCGCCCCTACTTCGGCGTCTACGGCTGGGCGCGGTACGGCTGGTACGGACACGGGTACGGCGGCCGCTGGTACGGTTTCCGCGGCTCGCCGGTCTGGGCCGGTCACGGATGGGTGCGCCCCGGCGGACCGGTGGTGCATCCGGTCAGCCCGCGGGTCGTGGTCCGCCCCGCCCCGCACTTCGTCGGCCCCCGGTCCGGCGTCGTCACGCACCCGGGAAGCTTCAGCCGGCCCGGCCCGATGATGAGTCATCCGGGTGGCTTCGCCCGGCCCGCGCCCGTCGCGCGGCCCGCTCCGGTGGCCCACGGTGGATTCGGCGGCGGCCACGGCTTCGCCCGGCGCTGATCTCCTCGCGGTGAATGCGCCCCGGCCGGTTCACACCAGCCGGGGCGTCGTGTTTCCAGCGTAGGCCGGGTGACGGCCCATGAGGGCCCGGTGGCAGAGCGGGCAGTAGAAGGTCGCGTCGCCGAGGCGG
>DASXGF010000060.1:0-4962 GCA_036489275.1 Myxococcaceae bacterium
GTTCGAGTCGGGCCCCGAGCAAAGTCAGCGCTTCAGTGCTCGAAGAACACCTCGGGCCCGCCGAGCGCCCGCCGCACCAGCAACCGCACCGCCCAGACGCCGAGCCAGGCCCCGATGACCAGGCTCAGCGTCGGGTCCACCCAGTGCCACCCGAAGAGCGCGATGCAGCCCGCGCCCACCAGGCCCCCGAGGGTCATCCCGCCGTCGGAGAGCTCGTGGGCCAGCGCAGCGCGGAACGAGAAGTGGGTCTCCGCCGGCTTGCGGAACAGGAGTGCCGAGCAGGTGTTCGCGGCCAGCCCCACCAGCGCAACGAGCATCGCCGCCGGGTTCGGAAGCTCCTCCGGGGGATGCAGCAGGTGGTCCACGCTGAGCCAGATGACCCAGGCCGCGATCGCGACCACGATGGTCAGCACCCCCACCGCGCCGAGGTCTTCACTCGCGCCATGCATCTGTCCCGGCGGGATGAGCAACACCAGGAAGATGCCCAGATGCGCCAGCAGGTGCACGGCGTCGGCGAGCAGGAACAGGCTTCCGCTTTGCTTCGATGCGAGGAGCTCGATCCCGCCGGCGAGAACGGTGATCCCCGCGGCCAGCGCTACCCGGGACGCGGGGACGTGCGAGAGATGCTGGTGGTGATCGTGCGGAGGGTGAGAACCCAAGCCGGGAGCTATACGACAGCCCCGCCCCCGGTGCTCGAAACTCGTATCCCGTCGCCGCTCATTTCCTCGCCCCGGCGGTCCCGGCCGTCGTCGTCGTGGCGGAGGAGGGGGCGGACCGACCGAGCCCGAGCGCCTCGACCATGACCCGGAAGACCTCGGTGTTGTCCATGAAGCCGTGGACCCGTTCCGACCCGGGACCGACCGCGTCGAGCACCACGTCCTCCATCGTGTGCACGCCGCCCTCGGCGCTCCGCGGGAGGTTGCCCTCGACGAGCGGCGCCCCGGGCGCCTTCTCTGCCGGGTTGGGGACGAAGCCCTTCTTGTCCGGAGCGGGAACGCTCGGCTCGCGAGGACCCTGGAGCGACGGCCCGCGGCTCTCGTACACGTCCGGGGTGTCGGAGAAGAAGACCGCCAGCCGGCGTTTCGGATCCGGGCGCGCCGGGTAACCGTCGCGGTCCGGGGCGCCGTAGTCGGGGAACCCCGCCTCGGCGTAGGTGCGGACGCGGTCCCGCGGCGGGCCGGCGCCGTCCTCCACCGTCCCCACGATCGAGAGCCCGTGGGCGTGGTCGGCAGTGACCAGGATGAGCGTGTCGTTGCGGCGCGCCGCGAAGTCGCGGGCCACCTGCACCGCGTCGGAGAGCATGATCGTGTCCCAGACCGAGCGCTCCCAGTCGAGCCGGTGGCTGAACTTGTCGATGAGCCCCGCCTCGACCATCAGGACGAACCCGTCGGGGTTCCGGGAGAGCACTTCCAGCGCCGCCCGCGTCATCTCGGTGAGGTCCGGCTGGTCGGGGAGCTCGGCGACCGTGCCCTTCTTGAGGAACCGCCGGTCCAGCACGCCGTCCATGTTCTCGGGGTGGAAGAGGCCGAGGAGCTTCCGTGTGCTGGACTGCGCCGCGGCGGTCAGCTCGCGACCGGTCATCGCGACCGCATAGCCCTCTGCCCGTGCCCGCCCGAGCGGGTCCAGCCCGTCCTGCCGCTTGCTGCCCGCAGTCCCCGAGCGGAGGAAGTATGCGCGGCCGCCACCGAGCGGCACGTCGACGCCCGAATCGAGGAACATCGGCGCGATCTCCGCCTTGCGCGCGCGCCGCCGGGTGTGGGCGACCATCGCCGCCGGGGTGGCGTCCTCGACCTCCGCGTCGCTCACCACGCCCACCGCCATCTTCGTGCGCCGCTTGACCAGCTCGACGATGGTCTCGACGCGCGGGTGCTCGAAGTCGTTCTCCGCCCGGGAGGCGTACACGCCCATCGCGTTCAGCGCGCTCTTGTGCCCCGTGGTGTAGGCGCTCATCGAGTTCGCCGAGTCGGTGATGATCGAGTCCGTCCCGCTCGTCCCCACCAGCCCGGTGTGCGGGAAGTCGTCGAAGGCGAGCCCGCCCCGGTACTTGCCCTGGTCCATTCCCCGCGCCAGGAGCCGGGCCGCCGTCCGGTGCGCGGGCGACAGCCCGTCGCCGATGAAGAGGATGACGTTCCGCGCCTTCCCGGGCCCCGTCGCGTAGACGTCCCAGCGGACCTTCAAGGTCTGCCCGCCGCCGGTGGCCACGACCTCCACCGGCCCAGGCTGGGTGAGGGAGGCGCCCTGCACCACCCAGGAGGTGACCGCCTTCCCGTCCTCGCGTTCGAGAAACCGCGCGGGCCGCCCGAACACCGCCTCCGCCGGCTTGCCACCCACGGTGACCTTGATCTGGTCCTGGGGCACCACCTGGTCGAACTCCACCTTGAAGTCGAAGCGACTCCCGGCGAGCACCGAAGCCCGGTCGATCGGGTAGATGGCGCCGGCCCAGGCGGGCGAGGCGAGGCAGAGGATCGGCAGCAGGCCAGCGAGGAATCGGGTCATGGACCGCGGGGCTCCGGGGCGAGAGTCAGTGCGCCAGGTGTCCCCCGGCTGCGTGACGAACCGGTGACACGGCCGACGAAAGGCGAAGCTCGGAGGCGTCGCCCCTGCCTCAGCGCGCCGCCGTCTCCGCGACCAGCCGGCGAATCCGTGCCTCGGCCGGGCGGAGGTCAAAGGGCACGCCGAAGATCTTCGCCACGTCCTCGGCCTCCGTCTTGTTCCCCTCGGCGACGATGCTCTTGATGAGCTTCCCGGCCTCGGGGTTCCCGTACCAGTCCGCGCCGAACTTGCCGCGAAGGCCTTCCGACATGAGGTGCGCCAGCGCGAACGAGCGCGAGTAGTCGAGCGAGTAGAAGGTGTCGTCCACGTCGGTCCGGAACCGGAGCGCGTCGGTCTCGTCCATCGGCACGGCGTAGGCGGTCGCGAACAGGTCCCGGTAGACCTCCATCGGGTCGCTCGTCGGCTTGTCGTAGATGCCCTTCCACAGCGAGGGCGAGCCGCCGTGCAGCACCGACTCGTAGACCAGCTTCGCGTAGGCGTACCGGCGCAGGTAGTAGAGCTGGTACAGGATCTGAAGTCGCGACAGATCGCGAATGTCCTGGTCGCTCATCAGCGGGTCGTTCCGCTTCGCCTCCGTGTTGTGCGCCTGGACGAAGCTCCGGTAGCGGCGCAGCCAAACCGGGTCCGCCCAGGAATAGCGGAAGGTCTCGCCCAGGCCCTCCGTCAGCGCGCCGGGCCCGAGCTGCTGGAACTCCCAGACCTTGGTCGTGGTGTTGGCGAACATCACCGCGTGCCCGCCCTCGTGGAAGAACACGCCGAGGCTGTCGAGCCCGGGCAGCGGCTTGACGTTGATCCGCACGTCCGAGGGCACGCGGATGCCCCAGCACGCAGCGCGCGGCTCCTTGAGCGGATTCACCGCGTCGTCCACCCGCACCTCGGTGCCGGCGACGGTCTTGAAGTCGATGCCCATGCCGCCGAGGAACGCGCGGAAGGAGGGGACGGCCAGATCCGCGGGGAAGAAGCGCTCCAGGCGCGGCGCCTTGAACAGGCGGTTGAAGTCGCTCCGGCGGAGCTGCGCCGCCGGGATTCCCACCTCGCGAGGGGCGACTTCCTGGAGCAGCTCGCGGAACATCCCGTCGGTCGCATTGAGGAAACGCTTGCCCTCGACCATGAACGGCCGGAGCCTCGCGCGGCGGCTCTCCTCGGAGAGCTCGACGTAGGAGCTGTACCCCAGGTCGCGTGCCAGCTTCCGGGCGGTGGTCTCCTTCTCGGCGAGGATGGGGTTGAGCACCGTCTTCCAGATCTCCGCCCGGGCCTTGTCGATCTCCACCCGTCGCCCGGCGTCCTTCTCCTCCGCCACGAGGAGGTCCAGCTGCTTGTAGGGCACCGGCTCCTTCATCCAGGGAAGGCGGACCGTCGCCTGGAGCGCGGCGTTCTGCGCGCGGTCGTCGTACTTCGCCGTCGACTGCGACAGGAACTCGTTCGCGAGGTACGCCTGGAGGTACTCGCGGGCGCGCCGCTCGTCGGCGGAGATTCCGGGCTCCTTTGCCGCCTTGCGCACCCGGGCAATCGTCTCCTTCGAGAAGAGCCGGTCGTGGCCCAGGTAGGTCTCGGCCTGGATGCTGGTCTCGCCGACGGTGGCCGTGTACCACTGGAGCGTCTGCTGGATGAGGACCAGCGCCTGCGACTCGGCGCGGACCCCGGCGAGGGGATCGGGTCCGGCGCCCAGGGCGAGCGCGGACGCGGTCAGGAGCGGAGCGAGCATTCGTCGAGCCTATGACGGGCCGTCCAGCGGCCCCCTGAGCTGCAGCGAGTGGGGCCTCCGGTGCGGTCTCGATCGCTGGCTACCGGGCGGGGTCGGGCGCAGGCGTCGGCGTCGGCTCCTCCGCCTCGTCGTGCTTGGCGGTCTCGCCGCTCCGGTCCAGGGCGGTCTTGAAGAGGATGGGGCCGACGAGCTCGTTCATGGCCACCGTCGCCACGGCCATGGCGGCGAACCCGGCGCCGTAACCCGGATGCTCCTTCTGGATCTTCGCGGCGATGCCCAGCGCCAGCCCGGCCTGGGAGACCAGGCCCGCCCAGGCCCATCTCCGCAGCGTGGGCGGATCGTCCGCCATCCGGCTGGAGAGCCTCGCCGCGACCCAGGTGCACCCGGCGCGCGAGAGGGTCAGGGCCAGCGCCGCGGGCCAGAGCAGCGCCAGGAGTGGCAGGTCCAGGTGCGCGCCGGCGGTGGCGAAGAAGATGACGTAGACGATCTCTCCCAGCCGGTCGATCTCCTCGAGGAACTTGTCCCCCTGCTTCGAGAGGTTCTGCACCACGAAGCCCGCGGTGATGAAGATCAGGAGCCAGTCGAATCTCAGGTAGTCGAGCACCTGGGTCATCACCAGGCCCAGGGCCACGAAGACGAGCACCAGCTGCCGGCCGACGAAGCGCAGGTACGCCGACAGCAGCAGCCCCAGCGTCGAGCCCAGG
>DASXGF010000691.1:0-4904 GCA_036489275.1 Myxococcaceae bacterium
TCGCCGGTGCGCTCCACCAGGCCGCTGCGCTCCATCCGCTGCAGCTCGGCGCGGATGCCCGGCTCGCCGACGCCGGTGAGGCGCGGCAGCTCGCGGACGTTGAGGTCGATCTCCACGCCCTCCTCCATCGGGCGGCCGCGACTCTGGCAGGCGTGGAGGATCTGGTGCACGACGCGGCTGCCGGGGTCGGCCAGCAAGAGATTTTCGATCTGGGCGTCGGCCTCGTCGAGCCGCTCCGCCAGCTTCTTGATCATCCGGACGGCGATCTCCGTGTTCCCGCGGATCATCCCCTCGAAGGTCTTCGGGTCGATCACCAGGAGGCGGGCCGGCTCGTCCACGGTGGCGGTCGCGTTCCGCGGGCGGTTGGAGATGAGCGCCATCTCGCCGAAGAACTCGCCTGGCCCGAGCGTTGCGAGGATCTTCACCGTGTCACGGACGGTCTTGGTGATGACCACCTTGCCCGACTGCAGGACGAACATCTCCTTGCCGGTCTCGCCCTCGTGGAAGAGCACGGTTCCCTTGGGAAACTCCTTCCCGAACCGCTGGAAGAGCGTGTCCTCGGCGTTGGGCATGTGGGCGATTCGGCGACGTCGGTGAGAAGGGGAAGTCAATCAACTGGGCCCCGGCGGCGCAACTTCCTGCTCCGGGTGCGACAGGCCTGGAAGAGTTCGACCTACACCGCCGAGGTTCGCGCTTCGGCGAGGTAGCGACGCGCGACGCGGTCGTCGGGGCGAGCGGCGAGCACGGCCTGGAACCCCGCCTCGGCCTCCTGCACTTTGCGTGCGGCGAGCGCGTCCACCGCGGCCTCGAACCGGGCGATGCTCGCCTGCTCGTCGGAGGTGGGCGGCCGGAGGGCCAGCAGCTCCCAGACCCGGACCGCCTCGGAGCGCCCGCGCAGCCGCAGCGAGCCCAGCCTCCGCCCGCTGGCGCTCGGGGCGATGCGCTTCCAGGTCTCCTCGGAGACCATGACGCTGGTCTGGAAGAGCTTGTTCGCGGCCTCCAGGCGGGAGGCCATGTTCACCGCGTCGCCCATCACCGTGTAGTCGAAGCGCAGGTCGGACCCCATGTTGCCGACGACCATTGGGCCGGAGTTGATGCCGACGCCGATCTCGATCTCCGGAAAGCCCTCGGCGGCCCAGCCCTTCCGCAGCTCCTGCAGCACCTCGAGAAAGCGGAGCGCGGTGCGACAGGCGCGGAGGGCGTGGTCCTCTTGCGGCACAGGCGCGCCCCAGAAGGCCATCAGCGCGTCGCCGATGTACTTGTCCAGGGTGCCGCCCTCCTCGAGCACGATGCGGGTCATCGGCGAGAGGTAGCCGTTGATGAACTTCACCAGCGCCTCGGGGGCCATGGTCTCGGAGAGGGCGGTGAAGTTGCGGATGTCGCTGAAGAGCACGGTGCAGTCGCGCTTGTCGCCGCCGAGGCGGAGCAGCTCCGGGTGCTCGAGCATCTCGGTCATCACGCTGTCGCCCACGTAGTAGCGGAAGGTGCGCCGGAGCCGGATCTTCTCCCGGTCGGTGGAGAGGTAGCCGACGAAGACGACCGCGAAGGCGCCGACGAAGACGTTCGCCAGGGGGAGCGCGGAGGCCAGCACCACGCCGCGGCGGAGCGCGAGCTGCACCAGCGCCACCCAGCCCACGGCGAGGGCCAGCGGGACGGCGGCCTTCACCCAGGGTGCGGCACGGGGGAGCACGAGGCCGAGCAACAGCCCCGCCCCGAGGATGAACGCGAGCTCGGCGAGCACCGCGCTGGTGCCCCGCTGGAGGAACCGTCCGGAGAGGATGCTGGAGAGCATCGCCGCGTGGGCGTAGATGCCGGCCTCGAGGTTCCGGAACGGGGTGACGACCTGGTCGTACTGGCCGACCAGCGTGACGCCGACCAGCACCACCTTGCCGCGCAGCGCGCCCTCGGGGAGCCGGCCGTCCACCACGTCGGCGAGGGAGACGGTGTGGAAGACCTCGGCCGGGCCGGGGTAGTCGATGCGGGCCCGGGGTCGCTTGAGCGAGAGCGGCAGGAGGCGCACCGCCTGACCGGCATGGCGCAGGCGGGCGGCGACCAGCTGACCCAGCTCGGGGTCCCAGACCGGCTCGACGGTCGCCTCGAGCGCGGTGGCGGCGGTCTGCAGCTCGAGCGAGGGGAGGAGTCCCGGCGGGTGCTCGAGCTGGACGAAGGGCGGCGTGACGCGGACGACCCCGTCGTCGTCGCGGAGCACGTTGAAGTGTCCCAGCGGCTGGCCGGCCGGGAGCAGGCGCGGGAGCGGCACCTGGGCGGAGACGAAGCGCTCGGCGATGCTCCGGTCCAGCGGCACCTCGAAGAACGCGCGTCCCGACGGCGCGGGGAAGCGGGTCAGCATCCGGGGTCCGAGGATCGCCTCGGCGACCACGCGCTGCTCGAGGTAGTCGTGGGCCTCGTTGCTGCCGTAGGCGGAGACACCCTGCACGACTTCCGGGGCCGCGGCGAGCGCCCGGGCGAGCGCGCCGTCACCGCTGGCCGAGGCGCGGGCATTGAGCGTCGCCAGCACGGGGCTGAACGGCTGACGGGAGGCCTCGGGGAGCCCGCCCAGCACGCGTCCCAGCGCGGCGGCGACCTCGCCCATCACCGCGGCGTCCGAGCCCCGGTCCTCGTCGGTGAAGGTGATGTCGAGGCCCACGGCGGCGGGGCCGGATTCGTGGATGCGGGTGACCGCCCGGGCGAGGAGCTCGCGACTCCAGGGCCAGCGGCCGTAGCGCTGGACCGAATGCTCGTCGATGGCGGCGACGACGACGTCGGGGTGCGGGGGACGGACGCCTCGCGCCGACATCTGGAGGTCGGTGGCGCGTCCCTCGAGCGCGGAGACGATGCGCAGCACGGCGGCGGCGGGACCGGTCCGGGCGCCGGCCTGACGCCCCTCGGTGGCCCAGTGAAGGAGGGCCATCGCCACGGCGACGCCGAGCCCGACCAGCTCGTAGCGGCGGTGGCCGACCCACCGGAGGCGCTCGGTCAGCAAGCACCCCCGAGCCTACGGCCTGGCGGGGGGCACGGGGCAAGCCCGAGGGCGCTCGTCGCCGTGGGTCAGATCGCGTAGAAGGGCGCCCGGCCCATGGGACTCACGTACAAGGACGCGGGCGTCGACATCGAGGCAGGCGACGCGCTGGTGGAGCGCATCAAGCCGATGGCCGCGCGCACGCTCCGGCCGGAGGTGGTCTCCGGGGTGGGCGGCTTCGGCGGTCTCTTCGCCATCCCTCCCGGGAAGTACCGCGAGCCGGTGCTGGTCTCGGGGACCGACGGCGTGGGGACGAAGCTGAACATCGCGCTGGCCGCCGGGAAGCACGACACGGTGGGCATCGACCTCGTGGCAATGAGCGTGAACGACGTGCTGACCTCCGGGGCCGAGCCGCTCTTCTTCCTCGACTACCTCGCCACGGGACGGCTCGACGTGGAGCAGGCCGCCGAGGTGGTGAAGGGCATCGCCGAGGGCTGCGCCCGGGCGGGGTGCACGCTGCTGGGGGGAGAGACGGCGGAGCACCCCGGCGCGCACGGCGAGGGGTACGACCTGGCCGGCTTCTGCGTGGGCATCGTGGAGCGCTCGCGCATCCTGACCGGGGACGGCATCCGGCCGGGGGACGCGCTGGTGGGGCTGGGGAGCAGCGGGCTCCACTCCAACGGGTTCAGCCTGGTGCGGCGGATCCTCGCCGAGGCGCGGATGGCGCTGGATGCGCGGCCCTCGGAGCTCGGTGGGCGGACGGTGGCCGAGGTGCTGCTCGAGCCGACGCGGATCTACGTGAAGGACGTGCTCGCGCTGCTCGGAGCGGCGGAGGTGAAGGGGCTCACCCACATCACGGGGAGCGGGATCCCGGGCAACGTGCCGCGCTGCCTTCCCGAAGGGACGCGGGCGGTGCTCGAGGCGCGGCGGTGGCCGCGGCCGGCGGTGTTCGACTGGCTGCAGCGGCTGGGCGGCGTGTCGGATGCGGAGATGGACTCCACCTTCAACATGGGGCTGGGCATGGTGGCGGTCGTTCCGTCGGCGGCGGTGAAGACCGCGGTCGCCTTCCTCGCCGGACGGGGAGTGCCGGCGTGGGAGGTGGGGCGAGTCGAGGCGTCCACCGGCGAGCCCACGGCGGTCGTCCTCCGGTGAGCGCCGCGCCCGTCGCGGTGCTCGTCTCGGGGTCGGGCACCAACCTCCAGTCGCTGCTCGACGCTGCTTCCGAGCCGGGTTACCCGGCACGCATCGCGGTGGTGGTCTCCAACGTTCCCGGAGTGAAGGCGCTGGAGCGGGCGACGCTGGCCGGGGTGCCGACCCGCGTGCTGCCCCACCAGGGGTTCGCGGATCGGGCCGCGTACGACCGGGCGCTCATCGAGGCCATCGCGCCGTTCGGGTGCGCCATCGCCTGCCTCGCAGGATTCATGCGGCTGCTGGGGCCGACCTTCCTCCGCGCCTTCCCGGGCGCAGTGCTCAACGTCCACCCTGCCCTGCTCCCGAGCTTTCCCGGCCTGCACTCACATCGACAGGCGCTGGAGCACGGGGTGAAGGTGACCGGCTGCACGGTGCACCTGGTGGACGAGGGGACCGACACCGGGCCGATCGTGGCACAGGCCGCGGTGCCGGTGCTCGAGGACGACACCGAGGAGTCGCTGCAGAAGCGGATCCAGGAGCAGGAGCATCGGCTCTTCCCGCTGGCGCTGGGGCTGCTGGCGTCGGGGCGGCTCGAGATCTTGGGCCGGCGGGTCCGCGTCACAGGGAGCGGGCCCGTTCCTGCGGGCGTGGCGCTGGTCAACCCGGGACGTCTCTAAGTGCTTCGACCGGGGTGTCCTCAGCGCTGCGGCGGCCGATCCTCTCGCTGCGAGGCGCAGACTCGTCGCTGCGCTGCTCAACGTGCCTCAGGGCACGCCTCCACTGCTCGCTCCTCGTGTGCGCCCTCTCGCTTCGG
>DASXGF010000101.1:0-3483 GCA_036489275.1 Myxococcaceae bacterium
CTGGGAGCAGTGGGAGGAGACCAAGGCCAAGAATGGCGAGGACGCGGCCAACGCCGAGCAGAAGGCGGCGCTCGCCTCCGGGAAGCTGCTGATCAAGGACGCGATCGCCGACATCACGCTCCAGCAAGTGCTGACCCGTCCCGACGAGTTCGACGTCATCGCCACGCTGAACCTCAACGGTGACTACCTGAGCGACGCGCTGGCAGCGCAGGTGGGCGGCATCGGCATCGCCCCGGGCGGCAACATCAACTACGTCACCGGCCACGCGGTGTTCGAGGCGACGCACGGCACCGCGCCCAAGTACGCCGACCAGGACAAGGTGAACCCGGGGAGCGTCATCCTCTCCGGGGACATGATGTTCCGGCACATCGGGTGGACCGAGGCGGCGGACCTCATCGTCAAGGGGATGAACGGCGCCATCGCGGCGCGCACCGTGACCTACGACTTCGCCCGGCAGATGAAGGGCGACGGCTTGGGCGAGGTGAAGGAGCTGAAGTGCTCGGAGTTCGGGCAGGCCATCATTCAGAAGATGTGAAAGGCGAGAACGCAATCATGGGCGGCAAGAAGAAGATCGGACTCATCGGCGGCGGGCAGATCGGCGGAAATCTCGCCCTGCTCTGTGTGCAGAAGCAGCTCGGGGACGTGATGCTCTACGACATCCCGGCGGCCGAGGGCCTGGTGAAGGGCAAGGCGCTCGACATCAACCAGCTCGCCGCGGTGGACGGCTACGACTGCCGCGTCACCGGGACCACCGACTGGAAGGACGTCGCCGGGAGCGACGTGGTGATCATCACCGCCGGCATGCCGCGCAAGCCGGGGATGAGCCGCGAGGACCTGCTCGAGGTCAACCTCAAGATCATGAAGGACGTGGCGTCGAGCCTGAAGACCCACTGCTCGAACGCCTTCGTGATCAACGTGGCGAATCCGCTGGACGCGATGGTCTACGCCCTCTTCAAGATCTGCGGGCTCAAGAAGACGCACGTGCTGGGGATGGCCGGGGTCCTGGACACCGCGCGGTTCAAGTTCTTCGTCGCCGAGGCGCTGAATGTCTCGATGCGGGACATCGAGGCGCTGGTGATGGGCGGCCACGGGGACGACATGGTGCCGCTGCTCCGGCACTCGACCGTCGGCGGCGTGCCGCTGACCGAGATGCTTCCGAAGGCGAAGCTCGACGCAATCGTCGAGCGGACACGGAAGGGCGGGGGAGAGCTGGTGGCGCTGTACAAGACCGGCTCGGCGTACTTCGCCCCGGCGGCCTCGGCCATCGCGATGGCGGAGAGTTACATCTTCGACCGGAAGCGGGTGCTCCCCGCCGCGGCGCTGCTCGAGGGCCAGTACGGGATCAACGGCTTCTTCATGGGCGTCCCGGTGAAGATCGGCGCCGGTGGCGTGGAGGAGATCATCGAGCTCGAGCTGAACGACGCGGAGAAGGCCGAGCTGCAGAAGTCGTTCACCTCGGTGAAGAAGACCGTCGACGAGGTGAAGCTCTAGGGCGCCGATGAAGACCCTGGCCCAGCAGCTGACCCAGTACGCGGGCTACCACCGTGACCGGCGCAACATCGCCTGTCACTTCGTGGGAATCCCGGCGATCTACTTAGCGGTCGTGATTCTGCTCTCCCGGCCCGTGTTTCTCACTGCGTGGGGGTTGCCCGTCACGCCGGCGGTGATCGTCGGCATCGCGGCTCTGGTTTACGACCTGCTGCTCGACCGGGCGCTGGGCATCGCCATGGTCCTCCTCACCGCCCTGGCGTGGTGGGGAGGCGCGATGCTGGCGGCGGGGCCGACCTCGCTGTGGCTCGGCGTGGGGATCGGGCTCTTCGTGGTCGGCTGGGTGGTCCAGTTCATCGGCCACGGGTTCGAGGGGCGCAAGCCGGCCTTCCTGGACGACCTCGTCGGTCTGCTCATCGGACCGCTGTTCGTCGTCGCCGAGGCCGGATTCCTGCTCGGGCTCCGCCCCGAGCTCAAGGCCGAGATCGAGCGCGGCGTGGGCCCGACCCGGAGTGGAACACCGGTGGGCGCGGTCAAGCTGTAGGCACTGCCGGATTCTCCTTGCCTCCCCGCGGCAGCTGCTGGAAGACAGGGCGACTCCTGTCCGCCATGAAAGCCCCTGATTTCCGGGGGCTCCCATCGATGGCCAGCGCGCTTCCTCGGGGGTAATCAGAAGAGTCGACAATGGCCGATGCCGCCACCACCGCCGACGCCGTCCGCACCGACGCGGACGCCCGGCCCGACCGCTCCTTCCTCTGGCGACGGCTGCACTCGCTCTCGGGCGTGCTGCCGCTCGGCGCGTTCCTCTGCTACCACCTGTTCGAGAATCTGTCGGCGCTGCGTGGCCCCGCCGCGTACGACGAGATGGTCGCCCACGTGAACGCGCTGCTCCCGCGGCCGTTCTTCTACGCGCTCGAGCTGGTCACCATCGTCCTCCCGCTCGCCTACCACGCGCTGTACGGGGTCTGGATCGCGGTCACCGGCCGCCCCAACGTCGGCCGCTATGCCTACGCCCAGAACTGGGGGTACCTCGCCCAGCGGATCACCGGAGTCATCGCGCTCCTCTTTCTCCTGGTGCACGTGGGGACGCTCCGGGCATGGGTGACGCTCCTCGGGAACCACCTCGTCCCGGCGACGGTCTCGCCCGACGCGCTGGACCTGGTCACCTACCGCGACGTCGCCGCGCATTTCGGCAACCCGGCCTCGCTCGGCGTCCAGAGCATCCTCGCCGGTGACCACATCTTCGCGCTCTACCTCGTCGGGACGCTCTGCACGATCTGGCACTTCTGCTACGGGCTGAAGGGCTTCTGCTGGAGCTGGGGCATCGCGGTGGGCCGGCTCGCCCAGCGCCGCGTCACGCAGGTGGCCTGGCTCCTCTTCGCAGTTCTCTCGGTGGCGACGGTGAGCATCCTCTTCCAGATGCGCTTCGGCGCCATCGGCTGATTCAGGGAGTCACACACCCATGGCGGAACAGCGATTCACGGTGGTGGGCGGCGGGCTGGCGGGCCTGATGACCGTCATCAAGCTCTGCGAGGCCGGCCACAAGGTGGACCTCCTCTCCTTCGTCCCGGTGAAGCGCTCGCACTCGGTCTGCGCCCAGGGCGGCATCAACGGCGCGGTGAACACCAAGGGCGAGGGCGACCACCCGGAGATTCACGTCAAGGACACCCTCCGCGGGGGCGACTTCCTCGCCGAGCAGACCAGCGTGCGGGGCATGTGCTACGCGGCGCCGGGCATCATCTACCTGCTCGACCGGATGGGCGTGCCCTTCAACCGCACCCCGGAAGGGCTCCTCGACTTCCGCCGGTTCGGCGGCACCCTCCACCACCGCACGGCGTTCGCCGGTGCCACCACCGGCCAGCAGCTGCTCTACGCGCTCGACGAGCAGGTCCGCCGCTTCGAGGCGGCGGGCATGGTGAACAAGTTCGAGTACTGGGAATGGCTGGGGATGGTAAAGGACGGCTCCGGGCGCTGCGTCGGCAGCGTGGCCATGGA
>DASXGF010000120.1:0-11248 GCA_036489275.1 Myxococcaceae bacterium
GCGTTGCTGGACTCCCTCCGGCTCAAGAGCGCGGTCATCGTCGGGCACAGCATGGGCGTGCAGCTGGCGCTCGAGTTCCACCGGCGGCACCCGAGGCGGACCCGCGCGCTGGTGCTGGTCTCGGGCAGCCCCGGCCATCCGCTGGACACCTTCCACGACACGACCCTGCTCCGCCGGGCCCTGCCCTCGCTCCGCCGGGGCGCCGAGCGGTTTCCCCGGGCCGCCGCCGCGCTCGCCCGGATCGGCGTCCGCAGCGGCCTGGCGATGGAGATCGCCATGTCCACCGAGGTGAACGCGAGCCTGCTCCGCCGCGCCGACCTCCAGCCTTACTTCGAGCACGTCCAGCGGATGGACCCCCGCTTCTTCCTCCGCTCCATGCAGGCCGCCGCCGAGCACGGGGCCGAGGACCACCTGTCGGACGTCGACGTTCCCACGCTCATCGTCGCCGGGGACCGCGACCGCTTCACCCCGACCTGGCTCTCCCGGCGCATGGCCCTGGAGATTCCCTCCGCCGAGCTCTTCCTGGTCGGGGGTGGGAGCCACACCGCGCTTCTGGAGCGACCGGAGGAAGTGAACCGCGCTGTGCTCGATTTCCTCCAGCGTCGCGCGGGGTCGCGCGGCCCGGGCAGGCCTTGACCCACCGCGCTGCCGGGCGTCACGCTTCGTCTCGAGGAATCGCCGCGACCTTGAGCGACGACACCACCACCCTCCACCCCATCCCCACGACGCAGCCGCAGCCGGTCGCTGCCTGGCTGGTCGTGACCATCGCCGCCACTCCGGGCACGGTGGGCCGGAGCTTCAAGATCGGCGGCGACGAGGCCATCGTCGGAAGGAGCCCCGACTCCCAGGTCCGCCTGATGGAGGAGGGCGTCTCCCGCAAGCACGCCCGCATCGTCCGGAGCCCCGAGGGCAAGTTCGAGCTCACCGACCTCGGCTCCACCAACGGCACCTACCTCAACGGGACGCGGCTGGCCGGCCCGGGACGGCTGGACGAGGGAGACCGGGTCCAGCTCGGCGGGCAGTGCAGCCTCCGCTTCACCTTCAAGGAGACCTCGGACGGGGACGAGAACCTGCGCGAGGCCCTTGCCGCCGCGCACGTCGCCACCTTCAGCCTCGACCTCCGCAACCAGATCATCGGCTGGAACGAGACCGTGGAGCGGGTCGTGGGCGCGCCCGCCGGAACGCTCTCCCGCAGCTCGATGCCGATGATGGACTTCGTCCACGCCGACGACCGGGACCGCGTCCGCGGGACCCTGGAGGCCGCCGTTCAGGGTCGCCGCCAGTTCGACGCCGAGTTCCGCTTCATCCGTCCCGGTGTCGAGGGCGCGCTGTGGGTCGCGGCCAAGGGCAACGTGATGCGCGACGCGGACGAGACGCCGCTGCGCATCGTCGGGACGCTGATGGACGTCAGCGCCCGCAAGCAGACCGAGCAGGAGCTCAGGCGCGAGGCGCTGCTCTTCGAGAGCCTGAACGACGGCGTCATCTTCCTCGACCTGCAGGGCAGCGTGGTCGACTGGAACAGCTCCGCCGAGCGGCTCTTCGGCTACTCGAAGGGAGAGGTCCTCGGCCGCGCCTGGTCCGACGTGCTCAAGCTCTCCGAGCACAACCTCCAGGCCACCGTGCTCGCCGCCCTGAAGCGCTACGGGCGGTGGAGCCGCGAGATCGTCGCGCTGCGGAAGGACGGGTCGGAGACCTTCTGCGAGGTGACGGTGGTCCCCCTCCGCGACGCCGAGGGGCGGCACATCGCCACCATCGCCGTCCACCGGGACATCGGCGAGCGGCGCGCGATGCAGGCCCAGCTCCTGGTCGCCAGCCGCCTGGCCTCGGTGGGAACGCTGGCGGCCGGCGTCGCGCACGAGATCAACAACCCGCTGGCCTTCGTCAACGCCAACGTCCTCTACCTCGCCGACGAGCTGGAGCGCTTCCGGACCGAGCTCGGGCCGGCCACCGACGAGATCCTCCAGCTTGTCACCGAGACCCGGCAGGGCGTGGAGCGCATCGGCCTCATCGTCCGCGACCTCAAGGCCTTCAGCCGCGTCGACTCCGAGGACATCTCGGCGGTGGTGGACGTGCGGAAGGTGCTGGCCTTCGCCGAGAAGATGGCCGGCAAGGAGATGCGCCAGCGCGCCCGCGTCATGCGGGACATCCAGCCGGTCCCCATGGTGAAGGCCAACGAGTCGCGTCTGGGGCAGGTGTTCCTCAACCTCCTGCTCAACGCGGCCCAGGCCATCCCCGACGGCGCTGCCGCGGAGAACGAGATCCGCATCCGCACCCGGACCGACGGGCTGGGGCGCGCGGTGGTGGAGGTCTCCGACACCGGCCGCGGCATCCCCGAGGAGCTGCGGGCCCGGGTGTTCGACCCCTTCTTCACCACCAAGCCCGTGGGTGAGGGCACGGGCCTCGGGCTCTCCATCTGTCTGGGCATCGTCCGGTCGCTGGGCGGGGAGATCCTCCTCGAGTCCGAGGTCGGAAGGGGCAGCAGCTTCCGCGTCGCGCTCCCGGCACACCAGCCCGAGCGGGCCACGGCCGTCTTCCCGGCGCCCGAGCTACCCCCACCGCAGCGGGTGAAGCTCCTGGTGGTGGACGACGAGCCCTACATCTGCACCGCCATCCAGCGCCTGCTCCGGCGAGAGCACCGGGTCACCGCGCTCACCACCGTGCGCGAGGCCCTGGCGCTGCTGGAGACCGGCGAGCGCTTCGACGTCATCCTCTCCGACCTCATGATGCCGGAGCAGAACGGCGAGGACTTCTACAAGGAGCTCCACCGGGTCGCCCCGGACCAGGCCAAGCGGATGATCTTCATGACCGGAGGGGCCTTCACCCCCCGGAGCGAGGAGTTCCTCCGCAGCTCCCCGGTCCCCCAGGTGGCCAAGCCGATCAGCCTGGAAATGCTCCAGGGAGCGATCCGCCAGGTCCTCGAAACGACCTGAGGTTGCGCACCCGCGAGGTCGCACGCTATGAGCACGCCGCGCCGCGGCAGGCCCGGCGAACCCTCACATGATTCCTCGCGAGAACATCCGGAACGTGGCCATCGTGGCCCACGTCGACCACGGGAAGACCACCCTGGTCGACCACATGCTGCGCCAGGCGGGCGTGTTCCGTTCCAACGAGATCGTCGCCGAGCGGGTCATGGACTCGAACGACCTGGAGCGCGAGAAGGGCATCACCATCCTCGCGAAGAACACCGCGGTCCAGTACCAGGGGCATCAGATCAACATCATCGACACCCCGGGCCATGCCGACTTCGGCGGCGAGGTGGAGCGCGGGCTGCGGCTGGTCGACGGGGTGCTCCTCCTGGTGGACGCGGCGGAGGGGCCCCTGCCCCAGACCCGCTTCGTGCTCTCCAAGGCGCTGGGGATGGGGCTGAAGACGGTGCTGGTCATCAACAAGATCGACCGGCAGGACGCCCGCCCCCGCGAGGTGCTGGACCAGGTCTACTCGCTGTACATCGACCTCGGCGCCGACGAGTCGCAGATCGACTTCCCGGTGCTCTACGCCGTCGCCCGCCAGGGCCAGGCATCGACCTCGCTCGCCCAGCCAGGCAAGGACCTCCGGCCGCTGTTCGAGGCCATCCTCTCGCACATCCCTCCGCCACCCGCTCCGGCCGAGGGCGAGGACCGGCTGCGGCTCCTGGTGGCCAACCTCGACTACGACGACTACGTGGGCCGGCTCGCCATCGGCCGGGTGCACTCGGGCCGCATCACCGCCGGGGCGACGCTGGCCGTGGTCCGCGAAGGCAACAAGGTCGAGCCGGGCAAGGTGCTCAAGCTCTACGGCTTCAGCGGGCTGAAGCGGGTGGAGATCCCCGACGCCGGCCCGGGCGAGCTGGTGAGCGTGGCCGGCATCGAGCAGGTGAGCATCGGCGACACGCTGGCCGACCCCGAGAGCCCGGTCGCCCTGCCTCGCATCAAGGTGGACGAGCCCACCATGATGATGGTCTTCCGGGTCAACGACGGCCCGCTCGCCGGACGCGAGGGGAAGTACGTCACGTCCCGCAACCTCCGGGAGCGGCTGTACCGGGAGGCCTACCGGAACGTGTCCATCCGGGTGGAGGACACCGAGACCCCCGACGCCTTCCGGGTCGTGGGGCGCGGCGAGCTCCAGCTCGCGGTGATCATCGAGACCATGCGCCGCGAGGGCTACGAGCTCACCGCCAGCAATCCCGAGCCCCTCACCCGCGAGGTGGACGGGGTGCTGCACGAGCCGATGGAGCTGATGGTCTGCGACGTCCCCGAGGCCTCGGTGGGCGCGGTGACCGAGCGGCTCGGCCCGCGGAAGGGCCGGATGACCGACATGAGCGCGCTCGGCAGCGGCCGTACCCGCCTCACCTTCCGCATCCCGGCACGGGGGCTGGTCGGCTTCCGGAGCGAGTTCCTGACCATCACCCGCGGCGAGGGCATCATGTCCTCGCAGTTCGACGGCTACGAGCCGTGGTTCGGGTACATCCCCAAGCGGAGCAACGGGGCCATCGTCTCCGACCGCCAGGGCGACACCGTCCCCTACGCGCTGTTCTCCATCCAGGAGCGAGGGACGCTCTTCGTCGGGCCGGGAGTGCAGGTCTACGAGGGGATGATCATCGGCGAGAACGCCCACCCCTCGGACCTGAACGTCAACGCCTGCCGGGAGAAGAAGCTCACCAACATCCGGGCGGCCGGGCGCGACGAGAACGTCATCCTCACCACGCCCCGGGAGATGTCGCTCGAGCGCGCACTGGAGTGGATCGCCCCCGACGAGCTGGTGGAGGTCACGCCGAAGTCGGTCCGGATGCGCAAGCGCGTCCTCGCCACCGGCGAGCGCTTCAAGGCCGACCGGGACCGCAAGCGAGACCAGCTCGCGTCGGGATAGGCGGGGTGCCCGTGGGCTCCGGCGTCAGTCGCCGCCCGCGGGCTTGAAGATCCACGGGAAGTTCACCTTGACGATGCCGTTGCCGGCCGGCTCGGGGAACTTCCAGCGGCGAATCTTCGCCAGCATGCACTTCTCGGTCTCGGAGTTGTGCAGCGTGGTCTCCGAGACCTGGCTGTCGATCACCGTGCCGCTCCCATCGATGGTGAAGAGCACGGTCACCTTGCCGGCGAGAGACGGGTTCCGGTTGAGCTGGACCTCGTAGCAGTACTTGATCTCGCTCTGGTGCTCCTGGATGACGCGGCCGATCACCTCGCGCGCCAGGCCGCCCACCACCGTGGTCTGGCCGGGGACGACGCGGACCGAGTCCTTCTTCAGCCCGCCCAGGTCCACCCGACCGTAGCCGCCCGAGCCCTGCCCCATGCCGACGGTCCCGGCGCCTCCGATGCCGAGGCCCTCACCGCCTCCGCCCAGGCCCATGCCGCGCGCTCCCATCCCGCCCGACCCGTGCTGGGTGCCGCTGTCGGCGGTCCCCACCCGGAGCCCGCCGATGGCCCGGTTCATCCCGGTGCCGGCGCTTCCGGGCCCGAGCACGTCGGAGATCGCCTGGCCCTTGAGCGCCCCGAGCAGTCCGCTGCGGAACGCGCGCGTCCGGTTGGCCTCCCTCGCCGTGGGGTCCACCGCCGGGCTTCCCTTCTTCGAGGCCTCGGCCTCCTTCTTGGAAGCCTCGGTCTTTCCGACCGTCCCTGGATCATCGGGCGCGGCCTTGCCCTCGTCGGTCCCGGCGGCGTCTTCCTTCTTCTCGCCCACCTTCGGCTTCGGCAGGGGAGGCGGCGGAGGCTTGCGGACGAGCTGGATCCAGTGCTGGTTCTCCGCCAGCGACTCCCACGGGACGGCCTTCACCGGCGGCGCGCTCTGGATGGCGGTGATGAGCGTGCCGAGCAGCGCCGCGCTCCCCAGCACCATCGTGGTGAAGCGGAGCGTCTCCCAACCGCTGGGCAGCAGGCCGGCGCGCCGCGCGGGGCGGACCCAGCGCAGCAGGAGCGAGAGGCGGCCGAAGCGGATCCGCACCGACTCGCGCAGCTTGGGAAGGAGAACCTCGGAGCCGGCGGCTCCGAGCTTGAGCCGCCCCTCGTCACGGATGTCGGCGATGGCCACCGGGCGAGTCCCGTCGAAGACGGTCCACTCCGCGCCCTCGGGAACGGTGACGTGAAGTTGCCCGCGCTCCACCCGCGCGAGCTCGAACGCCTTCCCGAGCCCGTGGTGGAACACCTGGAAGGTCGAGGCTTCCTCGTCCTCCCCCACCGTCAGCGGGACCGCGTCCTCGAGGTGCTCGACACCGAGGAGCTGGTCGCCCCAGACCAGAGCCGCCTGGAGGATCCGCTTCTTCTCGGTGGGCGCGAGCGCCGCGGGGAGCGGACCGAGCAGCAGCCTCAAGGCGCTGGCCTCCGCCCGGGGCACCGCCGCGTGCCGGACGGGGAGGACCCGCGGCATCGGCGCCGGGTCCATCGCCAGGGCCGCCGCGCCGTGCGTCCGCGGCGTCGGTGAGGGAGGCATCCCCCCACGGGACCCGAACGGCTCGTGCCGGGGCAGCGAGTGGTGCATCGGAACGGACGAGGCAACGACCGGCGCGGCGCCGAAGTAGACGGTCAGCCGCGAGCGCCCGAGGCGGATCACGTCCCCGTGCCGCAGGGCAAGTGGGGCCTGGAGCGGCGTGTCTCCCACCTGGGTTCCCGCCTCGCTGGCGAGATCGATGGCGAGGATGGTGTCCCGGTGCCGCTTGAGGAGCAGATGGAGGCTGGAGATCGCCGGGTCGTGGACCCGGAGCCCGGCCGCGGGGCCCGAGCCGAGGATGAGCATCTCCTCGTTCAGCGGGATGTCGCGGACGGCTCCCTCCGCCGTGGTCAGCCGGAGCGTGATGGGGGCGGCCTCGTTCATCGGGGGAGCCCGTCCGTCGAGGCGCGCAGCTCGCGCTCGAAGCTTGTGCGGAGCCGGACCAGGCTCTCGAACCGGTTCTTGTTGCGGTCGAGGATGTAATTGCCCTCGGGCCGCACGATGTTGCCTTCGACCGTCTGGTCGGCGAAGTCGACCCGCGTCTCCTTGCGGACCACCGTCCGGTCCGCCTCACGGACGACCCGGTCCTCGGCATGCGCCGCCGTCGCCACGAGACCCAGGAGGGCCACCATCCACCGTCGCCGCATCGCCGCCTCCGACCTCCGTCCCGCCCAGTGTTTCCGGGCCCCGGCTGTAAGAATCACCGGCTTCCCCCACCCGAACCGGCCTGTCCCCTCGGGCTGCCGCCAGTCCCCCTGGCCGAAGCAGGTTCCGGGCCAGCCGCGGGAGCAGCCGGTGCCCGGGCCACCGACTCCAGAACCGACAGCCGGCCATCGATGCGCCGCCGTTCCGCCTGCGAGGTGTCCGGTAGCTCACGACAGCGCCGGAGCAGCTTCGCCGCGTCCACGGCCGCGCTCCGGTCCTGCGCCAGGGCCCAGCCCGCGCCGCAGACGGCCTCGCGGCGATCCGGCGCGCGGGCGAGCACCTCCCGGTACGCCGCCGCGGCCGCCGACGCCTTCGCCGGGTCGTCTGCCGACTGCGCCGCGAGCGCCTCGGCCAGGTGCAGCCGCGAGTCCAGCGACCACGGCTCGAGCGCGCTCGCCCGGCCGTAGGCGCGCTCCGCGCCGGCGTAGTCCCGCCATCCCAGCGCCAGCGCGCCGAGGTTGGCCCAGGCGTCCGCCGAGCCCGGGTCGAGCGCGGCGGCCCGGTCGAACTGCGCGCGCGCCCGCCCCACCTCGCCCAGCCGGTAGGCCACCAGTCCCAGGGTCACGTGAGTGGAGGCGCGTGCCTCGTCGAGCCGGAGCGCCGAGATGGCAAGGAGCTCGGCCTCCCGATCCTGTCCCCGCGCGCTCGAGACCAGCGCCAGCGCCTCGTACGCGCCAGGGTCACGGCGGAGGCTGAGGGCGTGCTTGGCGGCCTTCTCCGCCTCGGCGAGGTTCCCTGCCACGCGCTCGGTGGTGGAGAGCGCGACCCAGAGCCCCGGCTCGGAGGCCAGTGCCTGCCGGCGGGTCGCCCCCTCGAGGATCTGCGCCCCGCGCTCGGCCCGCCCGGTCTGGCGCTCGATCCGCGCGAGGTTCACCAGCGACGGCAGGTGGTCGGGGTCGAGCTTGAGCGCGGCCGCGTACGCCGAGCGAGCGCGATCCGTGGCGCCGAGGCGCTCCTCGGTCAGCGCGAGGTCGAACTGCGCGTCGACGTCGTCCGGGTCACGCCGGAGCGCGGCCTCGAAGGAGTCGGCGGCCTGCTTCCACTTGCCGGCGTGGAACGCCTCGACTCCCTCGGCCATCGGCCCACCCGGGGGCGCTCGCCGCGCGGTCGCGTTCCCCGGGCCTGCCTCGCTCGCCGGGTCGGCCTTCACCGGGGTCGCGGCCGTCGCAGGCTGCGCCGGCGCCGCAGCCGTGGGAGCCGTCCCGGGCGCGGAGGTTGAACCGGCGGCCGCGGCCAGAGCCGTGTTCGGGTGCTCGATGGCGGCCGTCGCCGGACCCTGGGGACCGGCGGCGCGCGAGCCCGCGCAACCGGCGAGGAAGGCCCCTCCCAACGCCACGAGCAGGCGGCGGCTCATCGGTCCCCTCCCTTGCCCAGGGCCACCGGCGCGGACCCCTCCGGCGAGGCGATGGGAGCGGACGGATCTGGCGTCCGGAGGGCGACGCGTGTCTTCGGCGGGTAGGTGCCCGGCTGCAGCGCGTTGACGTCGTCCTGCGCCCGCAGCGTCCAGTCGGTGTAGATGCCGAGCTCGTAGGCCTTCGCCAGCCCGTTCTGCAGCGTCTGCAGCGCGCTCTGCTCGAGCGGCGCGGCCACCTTCTCCAGCTCGTCGCGGTACTGCGCCTGGTCCTCGCCCGTGAGCTCCTTCGGGATCGGCGCCTGGCGAATCTTGGTGGCGAAGTCCGAGTAGGCCTCGCCGATGCGGGTGAGCGCGGCGATGCCGCTCTTCCCATCGCCGGTGGAGACCACCGCGACGTAGGCCTGCTCCAGCGACTTGAGCGAGGCCCGCTTCTTGGCGAGGTCTGCCTGCACCGTGCGAGTCCGGGCGAAGTCGATGCGCCGGTACTGCTCGAAGAGGGGCTCGGCGTCGTCGAACACCAGCTGGGCGTAGGTGGACACCACCGCCGGGTTCTTCCGGGTCTCCGGCGCCAGGCCGGACCAGAGCTGGCGGACGCGGCTCTGCACCGCCTTCACCCGCCCCTGCTGCTTGGCCTTGCGCCACGTCTGCAGCTGGAGCCCGAGCGCCTCGAACCGCCGGGGCGCGCCGCCAGCCCCGGCGAGCATCTCCGCCTTCTCGTAGGCCTGCGCCGCGGCGGGAAGCCGTCCGGCCGATTCCTGGAGCCGGCCCATGGACAGCGCGACGTCCGAGGCGTCCTTTCGGTCCGGGAACCGCTTGAGGTACGCCTGGTAGGCGGCGACGGCCCGGTCGATCTTGCCCAGCGCGGCCCAGTACATCCCGGCCTCGCCCTGCGCGGGGGCCACCCAGCCGGAGGCCTCGTCCAGCAGCGAAGGCTCGATGCGCGGCCCGTCCTTGCCGGCGCGCGCCCGGTCGTACGAGGCGACGAAGGCCTCGCTCGCCTCGGCGGCCTGCCGGAAGTCACCGAGCTGCGCCGACAGATCCGCCAGCCCGTGCGCGAGCTTCAGCCGCAGCGGCGTGCCGGGATACTGGGTGAGAGCGCGGTGCCCCACCTCCACGGCCCGCTGGAGCTGCCCCTGCTGCTCGAGCAGGGCCATCGCGTAGACCAGTGCCTGGGCCGCATGGTCCGAGCGCGGGTAGTCGTCAGCGAAGCGGATGAACTCCTCGGCGGCCCGGGCGTCCTGGTGCTGCTGCTTGTGCACCACCTCGCTGACCCAGTTGTAGCGGCTGGCCTCGGCGACCCTGGTCACCCGCTTCGCGAAGTCGGTGCCCGGACGGGCCAGCGCGGAGCTCCTGGCGAACTCCTGCGCCTTGGCGTTGAGCGCCAGCCAGTCCCCTCTCGTCTCGAGAACGTTGAGCGTCAGGTCCGCGGCCTGCCGGGCGCGCTCGGAGTCGGGAGCCAGCGCAATGAGCTTGCCGAACCGGTCCAGCGCCTGCGGAATCTGGCCGCGCTCGAAGAAGACGACCCCCGCCTGATAGCGGATGTCGAGCGCGTCCTTCGAGTCCGGGAAGCGCCCGGCGTACCGGTCGCACGCGGCGACCAGATGCTGCTCGGCCTCGGTGAGCGGCACGGGGCTCGTGGCGGCGGTGGGCGCCCGTGTCCGGAGCCCGCCCTTGTTCTTCTCGTCCACCCGGCCGGTCGCGGACTTCGTGCCTCCGTGCTCGGCGTCCACGAGCCGGTCCCAGGCGAGCACCGCGTCGTAGGCGGCGGTGGCGCGGTACTTCTCGTCGCTCACCTCGCGCGCGGTGGGGCGATCCGGAATGCGGAAGTCCACCACCCGCTCGTACTGCTCGGCGGCCGCGCGCCAGTCGCCGCGTGCCCAGGCGACCTCGGCGGCATAGAAGCTCATGTTGAAGGCGTGGTCCGAGGTCCACTCCGGCTCCGCGTCGCGGGCGAAGGCCGAGAGGTAAGCGCGATAGACGTCTGCCGCGAGGCCGTAGGTGCGGGGCGAGCCCGTCCGCTGCGCTTCCTGGTGGTAGGTGGTGACCAGCGTGCGGAGGCCTTCCTCGGCGGCCTCGAAGCCGGCCTTGAGCGACTCGGGCGAGCCGGCGTTCGCCGTCCACCAGCGCGTGCCGGGGTGGCACATCTCGGCGAGCTTCTGCGCCTCGACGCGGACACGGTCGCGGTCGTGCAGACCGTCATAGGCGCGCACCACCGCCTGCTGCCAGGCGGCCGCCTCGGGCGCGAGCGGCTCGGCCTCCAGCGCCGCCTTGAAGACCCGGAGCGCGCCCTGGAGCTCACCGGCGTCGGCGAGGGCGTTCGCCAGCCGCGTGACGAGCTTCCGGCGCTCGGCGCCCTCGGTGTTCCGCCTGAAGTAGGCGAGACCGTCGTCTGCGCGGTCCAGGCGCACGTAGACCCGCGTCAGGTCCACCAGCGCCTCGGTGCGCAGATCCTTGAGGGTCTTCGACCCACCGGCGCTCCCGTCCACCACCCGGGCCAGCTTCTCCCGGGCGCCCTCGAAGTCTCCGAGGTTGAAGTCGCACCAGGCGAGCTTGTACGTGGCGTAGCTCCGCACCCGCGCCGAGCCGACGCGCGCGGCGTGCTGGTAGGCGTCCTGGGCCTCGGCGAGCTTGCCCTTCTCGAAGGCGTGGTTGCCGAGCTCGAGCCAGGCATCCGGCGCGTACTTCGACTTCGGGAAGTCGCGAAGCAGAGCGCGGTACTGCTGCACCGCCTCGTCGCCGCGGCCGACGTCCTCGAGATCGTAGGCCAGGGAGAAGAGGACCTCGTCGCGCCGC
>DASXGF010000194.1:0-4897 GCA_036489275.1 Myxococcaceae bacterium
CATCCTCGAGCCGCCATTCTTCGACCCGGACGCTCCCGCCGCAGCGAACTATGGCGGCGTCGGGACCGTCATCGGGCACGAGATCAGCCACAGCTTCGACGACCAGGGCGCGATGTTCGACGCCGAGGGGCGGCTCCGGAACTGGTGGAGCCCCGCGGACTTCGCGAAGTTCGAGCAGTCGGGAGCGCGGCTGGCCGCGCAGTTCGACGCCTACCACCCGTTCCCGGACCTGCACGTCAACGGAAAGCTGACCCTCAGCGAGAACATCGCCGACGTGGCAGGTCTCGCCGCCGCCCACGACGGCTGGCGGGCCTCGCTCGGGGGCAAGGAGCCTCCGGTGGTCGGCGGCCTCGACGCCGAGAAGCAATTCTTCCTCGCCTATGCCCAGAACTGGCGGTCCAAGACCCGGGAGCCGCTGGCCCGGCAGCTGCTCATCACCGACGGGCACGCGCCGGCCCAGTACCGGGCATCGTCGGTGCGGAACAGCGACGCCTGGTATCCGGCCTTCGACGTGAAGCCGGGCCAGACCCTCTACCTCGCGCCGGACGAGCGGGTCCGCATCTGGTGACCCGCGGCCTCAGCGCAGGGGCGCGCCACCGATGAGGCTCAGCGGGGGCGGTTGAGCCGGGCGACGACCTCGGCCAGCCGCTCCCGGGCCGCCGGAGAGAAGGCGGTCTCGACCCAGCGACGCGCGTCTTCGCGCTCGACGCGGCGGACGGCCGCCGCCACCGGCCCCCGCAGCGCCTGCTTCACGTCGCGAAATGCCGGCCGGGGCAGCGCGGCGAGTTCCGCGGCGCGTCCCCGGGCCTGCTCCAGGAGCACCGCCGGCGGCAGGACTGCCTCCACCAGGCCGAGCGCCCTTGCCTCCTGGGGCAGCAGCAGGCGCCCCTCGAGGGCCACCGGACCGAGCGAGCCGGGCGACACCTGGCAGCGGAGCGTCTCCAGCACCACCGCCGGAAGCCCCAGGCCGATCGCCACCTCGTTGAGGCCGATCCGGTAGTCGCCCTCGGCGGCGAGGCGCACGTCCGCCTGCAACGCGAGGACGCAGCCTCCGGCGATGGCGTGGCCGTTGATCGCCGCCACCACCGGAACCGGGAACGCGAAGACCCGGAGCATCACCTCGGAGAAGCGACGGATGAAGCGCTCGAGGGCGCCGCGATCGAGCGTGGAGATCTCCGGGAGGTCGAGTCCGGCGGAGAACGCCCTCCCCTCTCCGGTGAGCACCAGGGCCGCCGCGCCCGAGGCCTCCACCGCGTCGAGCTGGGCGGAGAGCCGGTCGAGGAACGCCGACCCGATGGCGTTCGCCTTCCCGGCGCGCATCGGGAGCACGGCCACCTCTCCTGAGGTCTCGATCTGCATTGCCCCGGACTACATCGCGAGGCCGCCGTCCACGTCCACCGTGCGGCCGTTGAAGTAGTCGCACTCGATGCAGAACTTCACCGCCAGCCAGATGTCCTCCGGCTCGCCGATCCGCCCCACCGGGATTGCCGAGACCAGGGCCTCGCGCGCCCGGGCGTTCATCGACCGGGTCATCGGCGTGTCGATCATCCCCGGCGCGACCGCCGTCGCCCGGATGCCGAAGGGCGCGAACTCTCGTGCCCAGGTGAAGGTGTTCGCCGCCAGCGCGGCCTTCGCGGCGACGTAGTTCGACTGTCCGCGATTCCCGTGCCGGGCGATGCTGGACATGCTCACCACGACGCCGGGGCGCGTGCCGGTCTCGACCATCTTCCGGACCGCCTCGCGGACGAGCAGCGTGGCGCCGGTGAGGTTCACCGCGATCACCGCGTCCCACTGGTCCTTGGGGAGGACGGTGACCGCGCCGGTGTGCCGGTCCTTCTTCACCAGCAGGCCGTCGCGGAGGATGCCGGCGTTGTTCACGACCGCGTTCAGGCCACCCATCGCCCCGTGCGCCCACTCCACGAAGGAGGTCACGTCCTGCTCCTGAGACACATCGAGCCGACGCGCATGGATCTTCCCGCTGCTGCCGCGCGCGAGCTGGACGGTCTCCGCCTCACCCTCCGGGTTCACGTCGCCGATCGCGACCTGGGCGCCCGCCTGAGCCAGCCGGAGCGCGACGTGGCGTCCCAGCCCCTGGGCTCCGCCCGAGATGATGCACTTCACCGACGCGAGGTTCATTCGAGGGGCTCCCCTCCCGGGAGCGCGTGGAGCTCACCCCGACCCGGAAGACCGGTTCGGGCCTGCGCCACGGCGAATGACTGTAGAGCCCCGACCCGGGGAAGACACATCTTTTCGGCGACAGCTCGGGTACACAACCCCGACATGCGCCGCGTCGTCTTCGCGGCCCTTGCGGTACTCGCGGCCGGGGGGGCCTTCTATCTGAGAGAGCGGAGCTCCGAGTCGTCTTTCTCCGCCTACACCGACGCCCAGCTCGACACGCTCGCGGAAGCTTACCGCGCGGTGATGCGCGCGCCGCCGATGCCGGGATGACCAGAACGGCACAGCGAGAGAGAGCCCTCGACTCCGAGATCTCTCTCGACCGTCTCGAGGCGGAACGGGACCGGCGGCTCGCGCTGCGGAGCCTCGTCGCCGTTGCCTTCCTCGCAGTCGTGGGCGCGATGCTCCCGAGGTCCCGCAGGGCTCGACGCGATCGCGGCGAGGAGGCTCGGCTGCGCGAGCGCTTCGGAGATCCCGTGCTCCTGCTCGAGGGGCAGCGGCACGAGGCGGCGAAGCTGCTGGGGGTATCGACGGACGCGCCGCGGGAAGTCATCGATGCCGCGCTCGCCGCCAGGCTCGCCACGCACGATGCCCGATCTCTCGAAGGCATCGACTCCGGGTTGCGGCGGGTGGTGAAGGACCAGCGACTGGCGATGCAGCGCGCGCGCGATCTCCTCGTCGGCGAGGCCGCCCCCCAGCCTCAGCAGTGAGCCTGGAGGACCGTCACCAGCTCGCGAACGCTCGGCGGCTTCCGGAGCACCGAGACCGCGTCGAGCCCGTTCACGTGGCGGTCGAGGTCCCGGTAGGCGGAGAGCACCACCACCGGGATGGAGGCGATGCGCGGCTCCTTCCGCTGCACCTCGCGGAACGTCGCCCCGTCCATCACCGGCATCATGAGATCGAGGAGGATGAGACAGGGCAGCTCGGGAGCCTTCCGCAGGTAGTCGAGCGCCTCTGCCCCATCGCCTGCGCTCACCGCGGGGAAGCCGTGCTCCTCGAGGATCTCGACCAGCGCCTGGCGAATGTCGACGTCGTCCTCGACCACCAGGATGCTGTGGCTCATCGGGCGCTCCCCGGAGCGGTCGATCTCGGCAGACGGATGACGAACTCCGCCCCCCTGGCGCGTCCGGGCGCGAGGTCGATTGTCCCTCCGTGCGCCTCGACGATCTGCCGGGCCACGTACAGGCCCAGCCCCAGGCCGCCGAAGTTCCGCATCGGCGCAGCCCGCTCGAAACGCCGGAAGATGCGCTCCCACTCCGACTCGGGGATGCCCGGCCCTCCGTCGGCCATGCGGATCGTCACCTCGCTCTCGTCGCCGGACAGCACGATGTCCACCTGCGTTCCGGAGGCGTACTTCAGCGCGTTCACGAGGATGTTGGTGACCACCTGCTCGATCCGCAACCGGTCCCAGCGGCCCTGGAGCGGACCGGTGGAGCGGACGGTAACCGGCGAGTGCGCCCGCACCGCGTGCTCCCGGTAGCGCTCGACCACCTCCTGCACGACGGCGGTCAGATCGAAGACGCCGGGAACGAGGGTGAGGCTCCCGGTGGTGATCCGAGAGACGTCGAGCAGGGTGTCCACCAGCGTGACCAGACGATCGCCGCTGCGACAGGCCCGCTCCACCCTCGCCCGGATGCGCGGGTCGATCCCCCCGGGCAGCTCGAGGAGCCCCTGCAGCTGCAGCTGGACCGCACTGAGCGGCGTCCGCAGCTCGTGCGCGGCGATGGAGAGGAACTCGTCGCGCAGCCGGACGGCCTCCTCGGCCTGCGCGAGCCGGAGCTGCTCCTCCTGCGCCCGGAGCCGGTCGGTCAGATCGCGGGTCACCTTGGCGAACCCGGTCAGCCGGCCGTGGTCGTCGACGACGGCGGTGATCACCACGTCCGCCCAGAAGCGAGTCCCGTCCTTCCGAAGCCGCCAGCCTTCACTCTCCACCCGGCCATCGCGCTGGGCCTGGGCGAGCAGCGTGCCCGGCAGCCCGCGGGCAAGGTCCTCGGGCGTGTAGAACCTCGACATGTGCTCGCCGATGATCTCGTCGGCGGTGTAGCCCTTGGTCCGCTCCGCTCCCGCGTTCCAGGACTCGATCCGACCCGAGGGGTCGAGCATGAAGATCGCGTAGTCCTTGACGCTGGAGACCAGCTCGCGAAAGCGCTCCTCGCTCGTCCGGGGGGCCTTGCCATCCGACGCCGATGGACGCGCAGGGACCTCCGTCTGAGGCGGGGAGCTGGTCATCCGAGGGTGAGTACACGAGAGTGTCACCGAACGAGTGCCGACGCTCGTTTCCCGTCGCTGCGGCGTTCATTCCCCGGCAGAACGGCGGCGCTGCTCGCAATGCGCGTAAACCCCGACCGGCATCACGTCCCGGTGTCGAGCGGGACATCCTGCCGGCGGGACATCCCACGGGTCTCCATCGCTCCCTCCGCTCCGGGCGGAATGCGGGGCAGCCGGAGCCAGACCCGCGTCCCCGCCCCGAGCTCGGAGCGTAGCTGGACCGATCCGCCGAGGGCACGGAGGTAGCTGTCCACGATGGCCAGCCCGAGGCCGTGGCCGGTCCCCTCGGAGGTCCCGCGGAAGAACGGCTCGAAGGCCCGCTCGACGGCTGCGGCCTCCATCCCCCGACCGTTGTCCACCACCGCCAGCGTCACCCAGCGCGACTCGATGCGGGTGGTGATCTCCAGCCGGCACGGCCGGTCGGGCGAGCGGTACTTCAGTGCGTTGCCCATGA
>DASXGF010000201.1:0-2614 GCA_036489275.1 Myxococcaceae bacterium
TGCGCCGGCAATCCCGGCGGCTTGTCCACCACGAGGAGGTCCGCGTCCTCGTGCAGGATCCGGAGCGGCGGCGGCGCGGGCGCCGGGTCGATCGAGGCGCGCCCTCTCTCCTCGAGCACCACGAGGACTGGAGTCGCGGAGGCGATCTCGCGGGTCGGCTCGCGCTGGCGGCGACCGCGAACGTACACCGCTCCACGCTCCACCAGGGCGCGGGCGTCGTCGAGCGAACACCCGAGGCCCTTCGCCACCGCCTCGGCGAGCGTGCCCGGAGCACCGGAGTGGAACGTCCGGCGTTTCACGCGCGATGTGCCCCGCCGTTCGCCTTGACCGGCCGAACGCGCTGCTGGCAGCGTCGCGCGCCATGACCACGCTGGCCAGGGCGGTGCAGAACCAGCGGGTGGACGGGGGGCGGCACGAGATGGATTCCCTCTACACCATCGAGAGCTGCCGGATGCCGTTCCGAGTCGGGGACGCATGGCATCGCTGAACGCGCTTCGCGTCGACGCCGAGGAGTGGCTGGAGGAGCTCGGTCGAGCCCGGGCACGTGCCGCTCCGGGCCCGGCCTCGCTCGCGTCGGTGGACTTGGCGCACCCCGAGGTGGTCTCTCCCGAGACGGCCCGCGCGGTGGGCGCGCTGCTCGGCTCGAGCCGCGTGCCGGAGCACGAGCTGCCCCGGCTGCGGATCCTGGTGCGCTTCCTCGAGAACGCGTCGCTCGCCGCCGCGGCCCGCGAGGGGCGCTCGGCGCTGGAGACCGCCAGGTGGCGGAGCGCACCGGAGAGCGGAGTGGAGACGCCCCTCGTCGAGGCGGAGGACGCGCTCGCGCTGACCGACGAGCGGCCGGCCCGGCTGGAGCGCGAGGCGGCAGTGAACCGAGGGTGGGAGGCGCTGCTGCCCCGGGCGCAGCGGGCACAGGCCGAGCTGGCGGAAGGGGCGAGCGCGCTGGGCGCGAAGAACCTTCCCGCGCTCGTGGACGCGCGACGCGATCCGGCGTGGAAGGCGCTCGATCTCGAGCGCTTCCTCGCCTCGACCGAGGACGCCTATCGCGACGTCCTCCGGTGGGCGCTGGGGAGGGTCGCGCCACGGCTCCAGGCGCTCCCGCGCGGGGATGCGACGCTCGCCGATCTGGAGCGGGTGCGAGCGCTGCCCGGCTATCCCGGTGTGCTGGAGCGGGCGGACGAGGCGCTGCGGGAGTGGGTGGCCCGGCTGCCCGAGGCCGAGGCACGGGCGCGACACCTCCGCGTCCGCGACGTTCCCGCCGCCGCGGCGCATGCCATCCCGGTGGAGGTGCCGGAGGAGATCGCGCTGCTCCTCCCGGCAGGCAACGGCGGGACCGAGGCTCCGCGGCGCTTTCACTGGACGGGGTGCGCATTGCACCTCGCCTCGGTGGAGGCGGAGGCTCCGGTCGAGCACCGCTGGATGGGAGATCGGGCGGTGTTCGCCGCGTCCGGATGGATGGTGCGCGGCCTGCTCTGGCACGAGCGATGGCTGCGCGGGGCGCTCGGTCTGGCGAGGGCGAGCGCACGAGAGGTCGCGCGCATGGAGGCCCTGGACGCGCTCGCCGCCCTTCGCGCGGAGGCCGCCCTGCAGCCGCACCTCACGGAGGTGGCCATCGCGGGTCCGACGGCGCAGCGGCTGGCCGAGGCGGCGGAGGCGCTCTCCGCCGCGCTTCACGTCCGGGTCGGGTGGGGCCGCGCTCTGGCGCGGGTGGCGGACCTCGACCTCACCCGCCGGCAGCTCCGGGGGGCCGCGCTCGCCAGCTGTCTCTGGGCGGAAGCCGACCGTCGCTTCGATGCCGATGAGCTCCGGAATCCGGTCGCGGCCCGCTGGCTGGTGGCCATCTGGAGCCAGGGCGCGCCCGAGGCGCCCGAACAGATGGCGCAGGCGTTGTGCGCGAACCCGCTGGGGCTCGAGCGAGTCGGCGCGGAGCTGGTCTCGGTCCTCGGCGCCTGAGGAGCGTCAGCGGCGGCCGCGAAGCGCGCGGACGATCTTCGACTTCGACGGCGAGGGCATCCGGGGCACGCGGGCGCGGGCCTGTCGGGCCAGCTGCACCTCGAGGAGGAGAAGCTCGTCGGCGAGCTCCGTGCCTTCCGCCGCGATGCGGGCCAGCGGCGCGTCCGGCCGGACGCCGATGCCGTTCACCATCCGGATGGCACGCTCTTCCTGCGGGCTGAGGGCACGGTCCCGGGTGCGCAGCGCCTCGACGACGGCTCCGGCCTTCTTCTTCGGCGTGCGCTCCATCTCGCTCCTCGTCCCGTGTCCCACCTCTGAACGGGTGTCCAGAGGAGCCGCTCCAGAACCGCGGCCTTCCGATACCTTACGGGCCGGTCGGCGGAGATCAATTTTTCGAGCGGGGGCACTCGGGACGGCCAAAAACCCGAGCCGGACCGGGCCTATCCGGAGGTGTCCTCGTCGGCCTCGGTGTCCACCCCGGCGTCGGCCTTGTCCTTCCGCTGGATGCCGAAGCGGTCCAGGGCGTCGGCGATGCCCTCGGGCTTGTCGGCGTCCGGGAGGTGCCCCTCGGGGACCTTGATGGCGATGTCCTTGCCCACGTCCTTGATGCGCTCGTCGAGCACGACGCGCAGCTGCGCCGGGGCGACGGCCTTGTCTCCGGGGA
>DASXGF010000228.1:0-3879 GCA_036489275.1 Myxococcaceae bacterium
ACGAGCAATGCGCAGAGGGTGAGCGCTTTCATCGGAGTTCCTCGGTGAGAGGTGAACCTCCCCCGTGCACAGGACCGAAGATGGACGGGCTCCGGGGAGGCGCGTGCACCGTACCCGAGTGAAGACTGAACGGGTCGACTCCTTGAGCAGCTCGGGAGCGCACCGGGTTTCAGCAAGACGCGATTGCAACTAAACCCGCACACTCTGTGAACGCCGGACCCATGAGTCGCTATCTCGTGCGCGCCGCGAGGGGTCCGGACCGTATTCTCCGAAGAAGACGGTGCCGACAACGGTGGAGGCACTCGATGCCCGTGAACAGACGAACCGCGGCCGGGGCGCTCACGATCTCGACGGCCTTGGGCGCCAGCCTGTTGCTCCGGGGCTGGCCGTATTTCGAGTGGGGCCGGCGCGGCTTCCCCGACATCTTTTACGTGTCTGTCGTGATCATCACCTCGGCCGCTCTGCTCGGCGTCATCACGAATCTCGTGCCCCGGCGACCACGCTCCTAGGGTCGCAAACACGCGTCCACTGCCAGGACCTCTGAGTCCCCAGCGCGCTTCGTCGAGATGCGCCGTCACTTCATGAGTCGGAGATCGCGCTCCCGGAGGCTCTCGTCCTCGCCGTCGAAGTCGATGGGCTGCATGTCAGCCCAGGCCATGAAGCGAGGGGGCTCGTGACGGGGACGGAACAGCAGCTTCGTCAGCAGCTCACGCGCACGGACACGCCAGAACACCAGCGTGGGATTCACGGTGTGCATCGAACGACTCCCACGGAGAGCGGACGGCTCAGGGCGCCCCTCGATCCGTGATGCGTCCACACGGAAGACACCGGACGAAGCGCCCGTTGCACGAGCGTCACCGTCCGGTGGGTGCTTCAGCGAAGGACGTCGAGGTGCTCCTGCGTGAGGCTCGAGTCCTCGCCCTTGAAATCGATCGGCTTCATCTCCGCCCACTGGATCGCCGGCCGCTGCGCCACCTCGGCGCCACGGAACGCGCGGAGGAGCCGAGAGAAGAGCTCGGAGGCGGGACGGGCGGTCGGGGTGGCGATGGAGGCGGTCACGGTCTGCATGGGAGAGGCTCCTGGCCGGACGGAGGTTGCCGGACGTCCAGGGAGACTGCATCCGCCGAACCAGGGACTTGCCCAATGATGACGGTCGCTTACCAGCGGCCTGTGTTGCGTCCACGGAGACTGGGCCGAAACGCGTTGCCTGCCCGTCCACGGTGGAAACCGCCCACCGTGTGCGCACGCGCTCCGCTCGAGCGCACAAAAAAACTCCGCCCGGGTGCGCCCCCGGACGGAGTGAGAGGCCCTGCCCTGCCGAGGCTCAGCTCTGTGGCGCAACGGGCGCCGGCCGCCGCGTCGCCAGCGAGCCGCCAGCCGCCACGAGACCGGCAACCACGGCGACCCCCCCGGGCACCCAGCCCGCGAGCCCCAGCCCATCGACCGCGTCGAGCGAGTACGCGCCCGGACCGACGAAGGCCAGCGCCGCCGCGACGGTGGAGATGAGCAACGGGTACTCGTAGCCGCCGTCGGTGACGAAGAAGCCCTTCGGGACATGCACGGTGGCGATCGCCACCACCATCACCGAGATCAGCAACGCCGAGCCGACCGGGGTCAGGAGCCCGAGCGCGATGAGCAGCCCGCCGATGAACTCGGCCGTGCCGGCCATCGCCGCGTGAACGCGCCCCGGGCGGAACCCGAGGCTCTCCATGAACCCGCCAGTGCCGGTGAGCCCGTAGCCTCCGAACCAGCCGAACAGCTTCTGGCTGCCGTGGGCAGCCATCGTGAAACCGAGCACCAACCGCAACAGCAGAAGTCCGATGTCCATTGTCTGTCTCCTCCTCCGACGGCCCAGACGTAGCCATCCTGCTCCGGGGCCGCCGCGCAACACACCGTTCCGGACCGAGCGACGTCCTCCATCAACCCCTGCTAGGGGAAGGACATGACCACTCCACTGCAAGGCAAGGTCGCCCTCGTCACCGGAGCGTCGTCGGGGATCGGCGAGGCCACTGCGCTCGCCCTCGCCCGTGCCGGGGCCCGGGTGGCGATCGCCGCCCGCCGGCGCGAGCGTCTCGACGGCGTCGCGCGGCGCATCGGCGACCTCCGCTCGGAATCGCTGGTGCTCCAGGCTGACGTCGCTCGACCCGAGGAGGCCGAGTCCATCGTCGCGAAGACGGTGGAGCGCTGGGACCGACTCGACGTCCTGGTGAACAACGCGGGGCTGATGCTCCTCTCACCCATTGACCGCTCTCGAGTGGAAGACTGGCGGCGGATGCTCGACCTCAACCTTCTCGGGCTGATGGCCGCCACGCGCGCGGCGCTCCCGCACATGCGCAAGCAGAAGGACGGGCACGTGGTGAACATCTCCTCGACCGCGGGACGGGTCGCGAATCCCGACGCGTCGGTCTACGCCGCGACGAAGTTCGGAGTCGGCGCGTTCTCCGAGGCGCTCCGCCGCGAGGTCTACAAGGACAACATCCGGGTGACGATCATCGAGCCGGGCGCGGTGGCCACCGAGCTGCGCGAACACGTGCCGGATCCGGAGACCCGCCAGCGCATCGACGCCTGGGCGACATCGCTGCGGCAGCTGCAGAGCGAGGACGTGGCCGCGGCGATCCTCTACGCCGTCAGCCAGCCGCCGCACGTGAACGTCAACGAGATCCTGTTACGGCCGACGGACCAGGAGCGCTGAGCCCCGCGGGGGCACCGGTGAAGTGGAACAGCTGAACCTGTCCCCCGTCGACGGGCCCGCCATGCGTCACGGGGAGGACCGCCCCCACCAGCGTTCCCCCGTCGAGGAGCTCGATCAGCGTCCCGGCTCCGACCCCACCGAGGACCGGCGCCGGGTGGATTCCATCCGGGGCGAGCGCACGGAGCGACACGCCCGCGTCGGTACCCGTCGAGACCACCACCGGGACGTCGTCCTCCAGCAGGAGGTCCACCGGTGAGCCCGGAATCGGCTCGCTCAGCGCGAAGCCACCGGGCGGCCCGTCGTCGTCGAGCATCGACCATCCACCCGCCCCGAGCTCGAACACCGGCACTCCCACGCCGACCTGGATCTTGCTCATCGGGTCGTACTGCCACTCGGAGGCGGCGACGACGGCGCCACCGTCGGGGCGCTCGCGGATGCGCGGCGTGTGGAAGAGGAGCCCGTCGTCCGTCGGCGAAGGAAGCCCCAGGTCGGTCCATCCGGCATCGGAGCCGCGGAAGGCGTGCAGCGTGCCGAAGCTCCCGGGCGATGCCGCCGCGGAGAACGCGACCAGCGGCCTCCCGTCGTCGGTCATCGCGAGGTCCGGCTCGCTGATCCCGGCGTCGAGGACGAGAGCCGGAACGGGCTCCGTCCAGCCCGATCCGCCGAGCAGCAGGAGGTGGAGCTCGTGCCCCGTCGAGAGGACGAGCCGCACCTGGCCGTCCGCCGCCCGCGCCAGCCCGATCCCGCTCAGCTGCGGCGCGGAGATCGGGATGGGGACCGGCTGCCAGGCGATGCCGTCGAACGTCCAGGTCTGCAGCGGGAAGGTGCCGATGCTCGCGCCGGGACCCGAGTCTCCGAAGGCCAGCACAGGCTGCCCCGTCCCGTCGGTCGCGAGCTCGATGAAGAGCGGCGCGCTGTAGGGAAGGCGGCTGCTGGAGCTGGCGATGACGGCGCCGAGCTGCTGCCACGCCAAGCCGGTCCAGCGGACGACTCGCAGCTCCGTGGTGACCTCCCCTGGGAGCTCCACGAGCTGGACGAAGGCGACCAGCAGCGTGCCTGAAGGATCGAGCGCCATCGCCGGATAGACCTGCGCCTCGTGCCCCAGCGGAGGACCGAAGCGCTCCCAGGCGCCCGACCATCCCGCGTCCTTCGCCGGCCCACCGTCGGGCGGTCCAGAATCCGGCGCT
>DASXGF010000231.1:0-23048 GCA_036489275.1 Myxococcaceae bacterium
GACGAGGAAGTCGGTCACCAGCTCCCCCAGCCGGTCCGCCTCCCGGGCCGGGGCGAGCCCGGGCGCGGTGACCACCTCGTAGCCAGTTCGGCGGAGCAGCACCTCGAGGTACTGGCGCATGCTCTCCTCGTCGTCCACCACCAGGATCTTCACGCCCGTCGGACCTCTCGTGCCGGAGCGGCGAACCCCACCACGAACTCGGTGCCTTCGCCAGGGGAGGAGCTGACCTGGATCTGACCGCCGTGAGCACGGACGATGGAGTGGACGGTCGAGAGCCCGAGTCCGGTGCCGCCGGCGCGCTTGGTGAAGAAGGGCTCGAAGATCCGTGGCAGGTCGGCGGTGGCGATGCTCCCGCCCGAGTCCCAGACGTGGATCCGGACCTGCCCGTCGACCTGGCTGAAGAAGGTGCGCACCCGGCCCCCCTTCCCCGCAGCGGCCAGGGCGTTGCGGAGCAGGTTGAGCAGCACCTGGCGGACCTGGTCCGGATCCACCTCCGCGCGCAGCGCGCCCGGCTCGACTTCGATCGCCACGCCCGAGGAGAGGGGATCCGAGGAGATCAGCTCGATCGTCTCCCGGACGAGCTCGTCGAGGTGGCAGGGCCGCAGCACCGGCGCCGGCGGGCGGGCGAAGACGAGGAAGTCGGTCACCAGCTCCCCCAGCCGGTCCGCCTCCCGGGTGAGGATCCCCACCAGCCGCTCGGTCTCGGGATCCGCCCCTGGTGAGAGGAGCTGGGCCGACCCGCGCATGGCGGCCAGCGGGTTCCGGATCTCGTGCGCCAGCTGGGCGGAGAGCGCGCCGAGCTCGGCCATCCGGTCCGCGCGCCGCAGCTCCTGCTCGGCGCGGCGCAGCTCGGTGAGGTCCTGGAACACCACCAGCAGCGGGGACGGCGGCGCGCTCAGGGCGGACACGGTCAGGCCGAGGATCCGGCGGCCCGCGGGGGTCGTCACCATCACCTCGGAGCGAGGCTTGCCGGTGAAGAGGGTCCGGACGCCGGGGATGAGCTGCTCCACGTCGCCCGGTGTCGCGGAGGGGTCGACCCCGAGGATCTGCTGCGCTGCCCGGTTCACATAGGTGATGCGACCGTCCACGTCGCAGGTCAGCAGTCCCGAGGGCATGGCGGAGAGAATCTGCTGCTGGAGCCGGGTGAGCTCCCGGAGGTCGCGCTCGCGCGCCGAGAGCCGGCCGCCCGCGGTGGTCAGCTGCCGGGCCAGGAAGCCGGTGAGCACCGCGGTGAGGAACTGGGCAAGCACGTTGCTCGCGCAGAGGAACGCCAGCCTTCCGACCGAGAGCGTGCCAATCGGAACCGGGCTGTGGAGGGTCCCCGAGGAGATGGCGGCGACGAGGAGCAGGAACGACGCCGAGCACGCGGCTGCCGCGGCCAGCGCGCCCCACTGCCCGAGGAGGATGGCGGCTCCGGCGACGGAGAGAAGATAGGCGAAGGTGAAGGGGCTCTCCGGACCGCCGGTGAGGAATACCAGCACCGTGGCGATCGCCACGTCGCCGGCGACGTGCACGAGGGCGCTCCGCAGCCCCGGCTTGCTGTCGCGAAGGAACAGCGCCTGCACCAGGACCAGGAGGTAGATGCTGCCCACCAGCCAGAGCGATACGAGGTCCTCGCCGGCCAGCGCCTCGATGCTCGGCCGCGACAGGAGCCGCACGCCGTAGACTGCGAGCAGGAGCGTGGCCGCAGCGGTGCGGAACGCCGTGACCCAGACCAGCCTGGGGCGGAGGGAGCCGCCCGCGTCGGGCGCGTCGGCTGCGCTACTTGATCGCACCGGCGATCGAGAAGATCGGCAGGTACATCGCGATCAGGAAGCCGCCCACGACCGCGCCGAGGAACACCATCAGCAAGGGCTCGATCATCGCGGTGAGGCCCGCGACGGCGGTGTCGACCTCGTCGTCGTAGAAGTCGGCGATCTTGTTGAGCATGGCGTCCATCGCACCGGTCGCCTCGCCCACGCCGATCATCTGGACCACCATGGGGGGGAAGACCTTGGTCTCCAGCAGCGGGCCGGCGATGTTCTTGCCCTCGGAGATCTTGCCGCGGACGTAATAGATGCCCTGCTCGATGGTACGGTTGCCGGCGGTCTTGGCAGTGACGTCCAGCGCGTCGAGGATCGGGACGCCGGAGCTGATCATGGTGCCGAGCGTCCGGGTGAAGCGGGCAACGGCCACCTTGCGAATCACGGGGCCGAAGATCGGCGCCTGGAGCACCAGCCGGTCGAAGATCTTCCGTCCCTTCGGGTTCCGGTAGAAGGCGACGAAGGCGACGGTGACGACGGCGAGCCCCACCACGAGGTAGACGAAGTACGCCTGCAGCCAGTTCGACATGTCGATGACCATCTGGGTGGGCGCCGGCATCGCCGAGCCGAAGTCGCTGAACATCTTCGCGAACACCGGGGTCACCTTGAGCAGCAGCAGGGCCGTCACGCCGATCGCCACGGTGATGACGATGGCCGGGTAGATCATCGCTCCCTTGACCTTCCGCTTCAGCTTCTCTGCCTTCTCCCGGTAGGTCGCCAGACGGTTGAGGATCGTGTCGAGGATGCCGCCCACCTCACCCGCGGCGCACAGCTGGATGAAGAGCTCGTCGAAGACCTTGGGGTGGTCCTTGAGCGCGTCGGCGAAGGTCGAGCCCGACTCGACCTTGGCCTTGATGGCCAGCACGACCTTCTTGAAGGACGCGTTGTCCATCTGGTTCGCGAGGATGTCGAGGCACTGCACCAGGGGCAGACCCGCGTCGATCATCGTCGCGAACTGCTTGGTGAAGATGAGGATGTCCTTGCCAGAGACGCCGCTGCCGATCGACGGCAGGCGGATCTCGGGCGCCTTCTTCTTCACCTTGATCGGCGACAGCCCCAGCGACTTGAGCCGCGTGTCCACCGCCGCGGCGTCGAGGGCCTCCATCTCGCCCTTCTTCGTCTCCCCGGCGCGAGTCCTCGCTTCCCACGCCCACTGTTTCGGCTTGGGGGCGCTCTTGCTCTTGAGGGCGGTGGCGGTGACTGCCATGGGGACGGAATCCTAGCTCAGGAGCGCGGGGGCATGGGCCGGCCGGTCACGGGTGGGGCGGTGTGCCCGGGCAGCACACTCCCCACCGCGCCGCTGGCGAGGATGTTCTTCAGCTCCTCGGGATCGGAGGAGCGGCCGAAGGCCTCGTCCTGGGTGATCATCCGCTTGGTCAGCAGCATCGCCAGGCTCTGGTTGAAGGTCTGCATCCCGAACTTGGCCTGACCCACCTGCATGGCCGAGTAGATCTGGTGGACCTTGTCCTCGCGGATGAGGTTCCGGATGGCCGGGTTGGGGACCATGATCTCCAGGGCAAGGCACCTGCCCCCACCCACCTTCTGAAGGAGGGCCTGGCTGAGCACCCCCTCGATGACGAAGGACAGCTGGGCCCGGATCTGCGGCTGCTGGAAGGGCGGGAACACGTCCAGCACCCGGTTGATGGTCTGCACGCAGCTGTTGGTGTGAAGGGTTCCGAAGCAGATGTGACCGGTCTCGGCGATGACGAGCGCCGCCTCGATGGTCTCGAGGTCGCGCATCTCGCCCACCAGCACCACGTCCGGGTCCTGACGGAGGATGTACTTCAGCGCGGTCTTGAAGCTCCGCGTGTCGGCCCCCACCTCCCGCTGGTTGATGAGGCAGTTCTTGTGCGGGTGCAGGTACTCGATGGGGTCCTCGATCGTCATGATGTGCTCGTGACGATCGGTGTTGATCTTGTCGATGATGCTAGCGAGCGTCGTGCTCTTCCCCGAGCCGGTCGGCCCGGTCACCAGCACCAGTCCCCGGGGCTTCTTGGAGAGCTCGGTCACGACCGGGGGGAGTCCCAGCTCCTGGAAGGTGAGGATCTTGAAGGGGATGGTCCGGAAGGCTCCGGCCACCGCTCCCCGCTGCATGTAGAGGTTGGCGCGGAAGCGACTCAGCGCCTTCACCCCGAAGGACAGGTCGAGCTCGTGGTCCTCCTCGAACTTGGCCTTCTGCGCGTCGGTGAGCACCGAGTAGCAGATCTGCTTGGTCTCCACCGGCGAGAGCGGAGCGGCCTTCAGCGGCACGAGCTCGCCGTCGATCCGCAGCTGCGGAGGGCTCCCGGTGGTGATGTGGAGGTCGGAAGAATTCTTCTCGACCATCGCCTTCAACAGCTGATGGAGGTTGGCCAAGTCTGTTCTTTCTAGAAGCGGTCCGGTGCGGTGTTGCCCACCACCTCTTCGAGCGTGGTCATTCCGCCCATCATCTTTCCGAGCGCTGCCATCCGCAGGGTCTGCATCCCCAGGCGAATGGCCTCCTGCTTCAGCTCCGCCGCCGAGGCGCCGTTGATCACCAGCTCCTTGAGACCATCCCAGAAAGGCATGACCTCGTAGATGGCGACACGACCGCGGTAACCGCGGTCGTTGCACTCGCGGCAGCCAGCCTTCTCGTAGGGGGTGAAGCTGCCGATCTTGTCCGGCGGCACGCCAGCGTCGATCAGCGCCTGCTCCTCGATGGTCTTCGACGGCTTCTTGCACGCCGGACACAGCCGCCGCGCCAGACGCTGGGCGAGGATGAGGTTCAGGGACGCGGTCACCAGGAAGGGCTCGATGCCCATGTTGAGGAGCCGGCTCACGGTGCCCGGAGCGTCGTTGGTGTGGAGCGTGCTCAGCACGAGGTGCCCGGTGAGCGCGGCCTTCACCCCGATCTCCGCGGTCTCGAAGTCGCGGATCTCGCCGATCATGATGATGTCCGGGTCCTGGCGGAGGAAGCTCCGGAGCGCGGCGGCGAAGTTCAGGCCGATGTCGTCGTGCATCTGCACCTGGTTGATTCCGGCGAAGTTGAACTCCACCGGATCCTCGGCGGTGCTGATGTTCACGTCGGCCGTGTTGAGCAAGGTCAGCGCCGAGTAGAGGGTGGTGGTCTTCCCCGAGCCGGTGGGCCCGGTCACCAGCACCATCCCGTACGGCCGGTCGATGGCCTCCTTGAACCAGCGGAGCGGCTCGGCGTCGAACCCGAGCTTGGTCATGTCCAGCTGGAGGTTCGACTTGTCGAGCAGCCGGAGCACCACCTTCTCGCCGAAGAGCGTGGGGCAGACGCTGACCCGGAAGTCCATCTCCTTGCCGGTGGTCTTGATCTTGATTCGCCCGTCCTGGGGGAGGCGCCGCTCGCTGATGTCCAGCGAGGCCATGATCTTCAGTCGGCTGATGATCGCGTTCTTCAGCTTCATCGGCGGCTTCATCACGTCGTACAGCACGCCGTCGATGCGGAAGCGGACCCGGAAGTCCTTCTCGTACGGCTCGACGTGGATGTCGCTCGCGCCCTTGCGGATCGCGTCCACCAGGACGAGGTTCACCAGCTTGACGACCGGAGCATCCTCGGCCGCCTTGATGTCGATCTCTTCCTCTTCCTGCTCGGCGACGTCCACCTGCTCGTCGGCCTGGCCGAGGATCTCGTCCAGCGAGGGGCCCCTCTCGGCGTAGTACTTGTCGATGGCCTCGCGGATGCTCGGCTCGGAGGCCACCACCGGCTCGATGTTGTACCCGGTGGTGAACTTGAGATCGTCGACCGCGTAGATGTTCGACGGGTCGGCCATCGCCACGATGAGCGACTGGCCGGCGCGGTTGACGGGGATCACCAGGTGCTTCTGGGCGACCTCCTTCTTGACCAGCTTGACGATCTCCGCGTCGATCTCGAAGTCCTTCAGGTTGATCGCCGGGACGCCGTACTGCTTGCTCAGGAAGTCGGTGAGCTTGTGCTCCTCGATCGCGCCGACCTTGATCAGGGCCGAGCCGATGCGGGTGCCGTTCTTCTGCTGCTCCTCCTGGGCCTTCCGCAACTGCTGGACGGAGATCAGGTTCTCCCGGACGAGCAGTTCACCGAGTCGGCCGGCAGACATGCGTTCGCTCTCACCTCAGAATCTGGGCGTGGACGGTCACGCGCGCTCGCCGAGCCAAACGTGCCGACGGCAGCGCCGTGGAGGTTCGATCTAAGAGGTCGGAAAAAAAGGTGTCAAGGAACCGCCGGGGTGCGTGCAAGCACCACCCGCGCTTCCTCCACGTCCCGGTGAATCTGCGCCGTGAGCTCCGAGACCGAGGCGAACCGGCGCTCGGCGCGCAGCCGCTCCAGGAACTCGACCCGGACCTCCTGCCCGTACAGGTCCCCCGACCAGTCGAGCAGGTGCACCTCCACCGTCACCGCCGACCCACCGAAGGTCGGCTTGGTTCCGATGTTGGCCGCGCCCCCGTGCCACCCCCCGGGCGTCCGGACCCGCACCGCGTACACCCCTGAAGCGGGGAGCAGCTCTCCGTGGGTGTCCACGTTGGCGGTAGGAAATCCGATGCTCCGCCCTCGCCCGTCCCCCTTCACCACCACGCCGTCGAGGTCGAAGGGCCGGCCGAGCAGCGCCCGCGCGGCCCCCACTCGCCCCTCGAGGATGTACTCCCGGATGCGCGAGGACGAGGCCACCACTCCACCCACCGTGACCGGGTCCACCACCGCCACCACTGCCCCGCGGGCCAGTGCCGCCTCGGCCAGGGTGACCACCGTCCCGGCGCGCTGCGCTCCATAGGTGTAGTCCCGGCCGACCACCACCGCCGAGAGCCGCGCCCGGTCGAAGAGCATCGCCTCGAAGTCGCGCGCCGGGGTGCGGGCGAACTCCAGGGTGAAGGGGAGCACCACCGCCACGTCGAGGCCCGCCGCCTCCATCAGCTGGAGCTTGCGCGGCAGCGGGGTGATGAGCCGGGGCGCCAGCTCGGGCTGGAGCACCTTCCCCGGGTGCGGCTCGAAGGTGAGCGCGCCCGGCCGGCCGTGGGCCGCTGCTTCCTTGAACAGGGCCCGGTGTCCGAGGTGCACCCCGTCGAAGTTGCCCAGCGCCAGGGCCAACCCGGCCAGCGCCCGTGCGTCCTCCAGCGACTGGAGCACCTTCATGTGGCCCGTCCTGTAGCACGTGGTAGACCTCCCCTGCGATCACGGGCGCGCCGTGCCGCCACCCCCGCTGCCCCGTTCTCCGTCATCCGATGACCCGAGGTCCCCTGCTCCGCCCCGAACCGGCGGGCGCCGAATTCGTCACGATCCTGCATCCACCCGACTGGGCCGTGGTCTTCGGGAGCCCCGGGTCCCTGGAGGTGGAGATCGGCTCCGGGGCCGGCGCCTTCGCCCTCGGCCACGCCGCGCGCCATCCCCGGGTCCGGTACGTCGCGATCGAGTGGCGGAAGAAGTACGCCCGGGAGCTCGAGCACCGGGCGCGCGCGCGGGGGCTCACGAACCTCCGGGTCGTCGAGGCCGACGCCCGGGCGGTCATCCCCCGCCTGTTCGCCCCGGGGAGCCTCGCTGCCATCCACCTCCAGTTCCCGGACCCCTGGTGGAAGCGCGCCCACCACAAGCGGGCCATCCTCACGCCCGGCTTCGCCTCGCTGCTGCTGGAGCTGGCCGCCCCCGGCGGGGTGTTCGACCTCCGGACGGACGTCCACTCACGGGCCGAGGAGATGCTCACCACCCTCGAGGCCTCCGGATGGCACAACCCGCTCGGGCCGGGCGCCTTTCACCCCGCCGACCCCGAGGAGGTGCCCAGCAGCCGGGAGCGCCGGTACCTCGAGCACGGGGAGCCGGTGTACCGGGCACGCCTCGTCCGGCGCTGAGCCGCCCGGACGACCAGGCTTTTTGACGCTTGTGCCCGGGCCGCGCCTGCCGGACGATGCGCCTCCGCCGTGCCCCGCCTCCTCGCCCTGCTCCTCCTGGCCAGCGCTGGCTGTCACCGGTTCCCGGACGACACTCCGGTGGAGGCGTACCGGAGCCTGCTCTCGGCGGTGCAGCGGGACGACGACGCACGCACCCTCGCGCTGCTCTCGGAGCGGAGCCGCGCCGCGCTCACCGCGCGCGCCGAGGAGCTGGCCCGGGTCAGCGGCGGCTCGCTGCATCCCACGCCGGTGGACCTCCTCCTCGCGGACCCGCGCCCGCCCGCGGCCGGTCAGGTGACGGTGAAGTCGGAGGACGCGCGGACCGCCGTGCTGGCGGTCACGGCGCACGGCACGACGCAGGAGGTCCATCTCGTCAACGAGGCAGGCCACTGGCGCGTGCGCATCCCTGCCCTGGAGAAGACCGCGGATGGTTGATCGCAAGGGCCGCCGTCCGCCGACGGTCGAGGTGGTCCGGCGCCCGGCGCCCACGACCCCCTCGTCGTCCCCGACCCCCACCCCCTCCTCGGGTGTTTCCCCGACCCCGGTGCGCCCCACCGGCTCCGGGCCGCGCCCGGGTCGCCCCGCTCCTCGCCCCGGAGGCCCCCCGCATGGCCGGCCCCCCTCGCGCGGCCCGGCGACACCGCCCACACCCGAGGCCATCACCGCGCTCGCCACGCGGGAGCACGTCCCCGCCCGCATCGCCAAGGGCGAGCTGGAGGGGAAGATGCGCGCCCGGGTGTGGCGAAAGCTGCACGCCGAGGAGGCGAAGCGCTTCGACGAGGCCTACCGGCTGATGGGCCAGCACGCGGGGCTGGACCTCGCCGAGGCCTTCGGGCTGCTCCAGTCCGGTCTCACCCTCGAGCAGTTCCGCGCCCGCCAGGTCCGCACCCGCGCCAAGGCCACGGTGAAGGAGGCCCGCGGCGCGGTGTCCGCCGGCCGGGTCGACGGCTGGCTCTCCGAGGCGGCCGGGGCGAAGGTGCCGCTCGCGTTCGTGCTCGCCGACCGCACCCTGCTCGACGTGCTCCTCAGCACCCACCCGGTGGCCTTCGTGCTCGAGCGCTCGGGCCGGGTGGAGAAGCTGGCCGTCTGCGCCGTGGCCCGGCGGACCACCTGGGACGGGCTCCTCCCGCGGCTGCAGCGCGACCCGCGCCTCGGTCAGAAGCCCACGCCGGTGGCCCGCGAGCCCGACCGGCGTCCCCACTCGGACCCCCGGCCCTTCGTCTCCGCGGTGGGCCAGAAGGTCAGGCTCACGCTGCGCAACGGCTTCCAGCTCGAGGAGGCGCTGCTCTCGGTGGGCCCCTACGACTTGCTCCTCGGGAGCGAGGGCGGCGAGGTGCTCGTGCCGCTCCACGCCCTCCTCTCCTGGGAAGCGGCGGGGGACGAGGCCGCGCCCACGGCCTGAGGCCGGGCACTCCCTAGCGGCCGAGCCGCACCGCCAGTCGGTCGTGAACGCGGCGAAGCCCGTCGGTCTGGCCCGGCGAGGCCATGGCCGCGGACACCGCCTCGAAGGTCGCCTCGTCCTCGGCCCGGAGCGTCTTCACCAGCGACGACGCCGCGTCGAACAGGTCGCGGAGCTCGTCACCGTCGCGCAGCCCGTGCCGCGGGACCTCGCGCCGCCCTTCGCCCAGGTCGACGAGGAGACGCCGCACCCGGTACACCGGGCCGGCGATGCGGTGGGTGATGACGATGCCCAGGAGCAGCACCGCCAGGGCGAAGACCACCACCGAGCAGAGCACCAGCCAGCCGATCCGCGTCGACTCGCGGGACACGTCCCGCCGCTGCTCCGCCACCTGGACCTGCTCGGCCTGATAGGCGGCGTCGATGGCCCGCGACTGCCGCTCGAGCTGGGCCGTGAACTGAGGGTCGTTGAAGCGGTCCAGCAGCGTCTTGGACAGCGAGGCGTTTCCCAGCTCGTGGCTGGCCTGGGCCGCGGCCGCCCGCGCCTCCACCGCCCGCTCGGCCTGCTCGGACAGCCGGTTCAGCGCCCGGGCGAGGAAGATCCCGAGGAGCCCCGCCCCGAGCAGCGTCGCCGTCACCAGCACCGCGGTGAAGCGCAGCTGCATCGGCGCATCGAGGAGGTAGTTGCGCATCTTCCTCTGCCGGGCTGCCGACATGGTCGTCTCCATCATGGAGTCAGTTCCCATTCGAAGGTGCTCGCCGCATCCTGGATGAGCCGGGGCACGAGCGCCCGGATGAGGTCGAGCGAGGTGCCACCGCTCCCCTTCACCCGGACCTCGCCGAGGATCTGCTTGCTCGGCCAGGTCAGGCACACCGCCGCCATCGTCAGCGCTCCCCCGTCGCCGCGGAGCACGGTGGGCTGGAGGAGGTAGGCCGGGGACCCCTTCTTCGCGGCGGCCCGCGGCGCCGACTCGACCGCGTCGCTGCGCGCGCCGGACCAGGTCAGCCGCTTCACCAGACGGGTGCGGACCTCGCCGCAGAGCGCCTCCCCGAGCGGCGGGCTGGAGGGGTCACGCACCGGTTCCACCCACACGTCCACGGTGGTCTTCCGCTCCTTCACCTTCCGGATCAGTGCGATGCCCCGTTGGATCTCCGCCTGGGGCTCCGGCGCGGGATCTCCCGCGTGCGCGGCGAGACACTCCAGCGCACCGAGGTCGTGGAGCTCCGGCAGCGAGCGGGCGACCGCGGTCCGGACCAGCGGCTCGGGATCTCCCAGCGCGGCGCAGAGTGGTCCCAGGGCCCCCGGGGCCTCGGTCGTTCCCAGGGTCAGGGCGGCCTGGGCCCGGACGCGGGCGTCGGTCGCGGTGGCGAGCTGGCGGGTGAGGAAGGCCAGGCGGGGGTCCTCCTCCCCCAGCGCGGGTGCCCCGAGAAGGACCGCCCCGAGCGCCACCGTTCGGAGGGTCCGGGCGGGGAGGGCGAGGGGGTGGGCGCACACAGCCGTGAGGCCTGGAGCCTAGCAGACGTTATATGCAGGGCTTCCATGGTCCGTACCGCCGCACAGGTCCGGGAGGCCTTCCTCTCCTACTTCGAGCGCCGGGGTCACCGCCGGGTTCCGAGCAGCTCGCTCGTCCCGCTCGACGACCCCAGCCTGCTGTTCACCAACGCCGGGATGGTGCAGTTCAAGGACGTCTTCACCGGCCGAGAGTCCCGTCCGTACCGCCGGGCCACGTCGTCCCAGAAGTGCGTCCGCGCCGGCGGCAAGCACAACGACCTGGACAACGTCGGCTTCACCGCGCGGCACCACACCTTCTTCGAGATGCTGGGGAACTTCTCCTTCGGCGACTACTTCAAGGAGGACGCGGTCGCCTTCGCCTGGGAGTTCGTCACCAAGGACCTGGGCATCGCCGCGGACCGGCTGTCTGCCACCGTCTTCAACGGCGAGAAGGGCATCCCCTGGGACGAGGAGGCGGCGCGGCTCTGGAAGCGGGTCGGCGTGCCCGAGTCTCGCATCCACAAGCTCGGCTACAAGGACAACTTCTGGGCGATGGGCGACACCGGGCCCTGCGGCCCGTGCTCCGAGCTCCACTACCACCAGGGCGACGACCTCCCCTGCGCCGAGGAGGCCGCGGGGCGGACCTGCCTCGGCGTGGCATGCGAGTGCGATCGCTGGCTGGAGATCTGGAACCTGGTCTTCATGCAGTTCGAGCGGAAGCAGAAGGACAGCCCGCTCGAGCCGCTCCCCCGCCCCTCCATCGACACCGGCGCCGGCCTGGAGCGGATCGCCGCCGTGGTCGAGGGCAAGCGCAGCAACTACGACACCGACCTGTTCGTCCCGCTGCTGGCGAAGGCCGGTGAGCTGTCGGGGAAGGTCTACGGCCGCGACGGGGCGGACGACGCGTCGATGCGTGTCATCGCCGACCATGCCCGGGCCACGGCCTTCCTCGTCTCCGACGGGGTGCAGCCCTCCAACGAGGGCCGCGGCTACGTGCTCCGCCGCATCATGCGGCGCGCCATCCGCCACGGCTCCCGGCTCGGGCTCGACGAGCCGTTCCTCCACCAGGTGGTGAAGGTCGTCGTGCGCGAGATGAGCCCGGCCTACCCCGAGCTCGAGGAGAACGAGGCCTTCGTCCTCGAGGCCACCCGGCACGAGGAGGAGTCCTTCCGCCGCACGCTGGCCCGCGGCCTCCGGCTCATCGACGAGGAGATGGTCCGCGCGCAGGGGAAGAAGGTCCTCTCCGGCGACGTGGTGTTTCTCCTCCACGACACCCACGGCTTTCCCTGGGACCTGACGCAGATCATCGCCCGAGAGCGCGGATTCGACGTGGACCTCGACCGCTACGAGCAGCTGATGGAGGCGCAGCGGCAGCGGGCGACCTTCGGCGGCTCGGGCGAGAAGGCGGTCGCCGACCTCTGGCCGGCGCTCCAGTCGAGGCTGGGGGAGACGGTGTTCCTCGGCTACCAGGGCGCGGGGCACGAGGGCGAGGGCACGGTGGTCGCGCTGGTGAAGGACGGGCACGAGGTCCTGGAGCTCCGCGCCGGTGAAGCCGGCCAGCTCCTCACCGACCGGACGCCGTTCTACGGCGAGGCCGGCGGACAGGTGGGCGACACCGGGAGCATCGTCGGGCACGGCGGCAAGGCCGAGGCCCAGGTGCGGGACACGAAGAAACCGACCGCGGGCCTCACCGCGCACGAGGTGGAGGTGGTCAGCGGAACGTTGAAGGTGGGCGACGTCGTCCAGCTCTCGGTGGATGGACAGCGGCGGAACTCGATCCGCGCCAACCACTCGGCGACGCATCTCCTCCATCGGGCGCTCAAGATCGTCCTCGGCGAGCACGTGAAGCAGGCGGGCTCGGTGGTGGCCCCCGACTACCTGCGCTTCGACTACTCCCACTTCTCCCAGCCCACGCCCGAGCAGCTGGAGCAGGTGGAGGACCTGGTCAACGGGTGGATCCGCGACAACGCCGGCGCCGAGACGAAGGTGATGGGCCTCGACGAGGCGAAGAAGGCTGGCGCGGTGGCGCTCTTCGGCGAGAAGTACGGCGACCGCGTCCGGGTGGTGAGCGTGCACCCGCAGTCCACCGAGCTCTGCGGCGGCACCCACGTCTGGCGCACCGGGGACATCGGCTTCTTCAAGATCACCTCCGAGGGCGGCATCGCCTCGGGCGTGCGGCGCATCGTGGCCCTCACCGGGATCGGGGCGGCCAGCTGGGTGCGGGAGATGGAGCACGAGGTCCGACGCGCCTCCGAATTGCTCAGGACCTCGCCCAAGGAGCTCGTCCGGCGGGTGGAAGCGACGCAACGGCGGGTGAAGGACCTGGAGAAGGAGGTCGAGACCGCCGCCCGGCGTGCCTCGGCCGCCAGCAGCAAGGACGTCCTCTCCGAGGCCCGCGAGGTGAACGGGGTGAAGGTCCTCGCCCACCGGGTGGATCCGGCGGACGCGAAGGCCTACCGCATCCTGGCCGACCAGTTCCGGGACAAGCTCGGGTCCGGGGTGGTGGTGGTCTGGGGCGCGAAGGACGGGAAGGGCATGGTCCTGGTCGGGGCGACCAAGGACATCGTGGAGCGCGGCTTCAGCGCCGCCGACGCCATCCGCGAGGTGGCGAAGGAGGCCGGCGGCTCGGGTGGGGGAAAGCCCGACCTGGCACAGGCCGGCGGAGCAGATCCCGCGCGACTCGGCCCCGCCGTTGAGAAGCTCGTCGCCTCCGTGCGTGCCTGAGGGATTCCGGGCAGCTGGCCAGGTCACCCGGAGGACCTGACACCGGCCCGCGGCCTGGGCCCCCGGACACCCGTGAACCGCGGTCTGGCCGCGGCCGCCCACCTTCCCGCCGGCCTGGGAGGCAGTCGGGAGGGTGCAGGAGGGCGCCCCGGTCGCCGGAAGACTTGGGCGAGGAGCCGATTCGGGGCATCTTTGACCCCTGTTGCCCATGTCCGCGCCGACGCCGCTCCGCGTCCGGCTGCCCTTCCGCAGCGAGGACGAGTTCGTCGCCAGTTATGGCGCCCACGTGGGCCGTGACGGGTTCTTCCTCGCCACGAAGGCGCCGAAGCCGGTCGGCGCGCAGCTGCTCTTCGATCTGATCCTCGCCGACGGCACCTCGCTCCTCCGGGGCGAGGCCGTGGTGGTCCGCTCCAATGCGTCCGGGGAGCGGCCGGGGATGACGCTCCGCTTCGTCCGGCTGGAGGCGTCGGGGAAGGCCCTGGTGGAGCGCATCGTCTCCGGAAGGTCGGCACGGGGAAGCGCACCGGCCGAGGCCCAGGCGCACCCGAGCGCGTGGGCGCCTCCCTCGGGGCCGAGCGCCACGGCGATCCCCCGAGCCCGCGAGGCCCGGCCGGCGCACCTCGAGGCATGGGCGCCGCCGGTCGCGCCGTTCCGGGCTCCCGTTCCCGCGACTCCGCCGCCGCCCGCTCCCGAGCCCGACGAGGTCTCGCCCGAGGACGTCTCGGAGGACGCCGTCGGCGAGGAGGCGCCCGTCGCCGCGGAGCCCGCGGTCGCCGCCGTCGAACCGGCCGCCGCCGAGTCCGGAGCTCCATCGGTCGCGGAGCGCCGGCCCGAGACCCTCGGCACGGCGATGGACGCGGCCGAGACCCGACCCACCGACGCTCCAGGAGAAGGGCGCGAGAAGTGGGCGGAGTCGAGCGCTCCGGCGGCCGGGGAGCTCCGGTTCACCTCCGGGACCACGGGCGAGACAGCGGTGGAGGTCACCCCGCCTCGTGCCTCCACGGAGACGCCTGCTCCCATTCGCGCCGCGGAGGAGGCCTCGGAGGAGCTCAGTCCGCTCCGGCCGCGCACCGGCACTCCCACCGCCGTCGGTGCCGGGACGGAACCCGTGGAGGGGGCCGCGCTTGCCGACATCGCGGCGGACATCGCGAGGGACGTCACCCCGGTCCAACCGGAGATGGGCGCGCCTCTGCTCATCGGCGGGGATCCAACCCCGCTCCGCTCACGCACCGCCGGCGCTGCGTCGGAGGGGGCGGAGCAGGCCACCCCGCCGGAGGCCGGCGCGCCTGCCGCTGCCGCCGCGACGCCGGAGCCCCCGGAGCCGGTGACCCCGCTCGGCCTCCGCACGACCCCGACTGCACCGCATCCGCCGCTCGACGACTCGGAGCTCCCCGAGCTCGTGGTCACCGAGTTCAAGGGGCCGGGGCCTCTCCGGCCGGCCGGTCTGGAGCACACCCCTGCCTCGGCCGACGTGCATGCCGCCATCACGCCGCCCGCGGGGACGCTCCTCGCGACGACGCTCGACGAGCCGCCCCCGGAGCCGCCCCAGAAGTTCCAGCTCGATGCGCCGGTGCGCGGCGACGAGCCGCTCCATCCTCCCGAATCGTCGTTCCAGGACGTCGCACGGGCGCTGGGGCAGCACGACCGGAAGACGCCCATCCCGCTCCTCCCGTCGATGGAGACCGCCGCGCTCGACGAGACGCCCATTCCACCCCCGCCGCCGCTCGAGGCGGCCCCGGTCCCCGAGGAGGGTGCGGTCCGCCTCGAGACGGGCGTGGACCTTCCACGGGCGGAGACGCCCATCGCGCTTCCGGCGCCTGCACCGCTGTCGCTGGTTCCGCCCCTCGAGGCCCGGGAGACGCCACAGGCCGAGGCAGGACCCGCGCCGGCTGCCGAGCCTCCGGCTCCCGTCGCCGCGGAGAAGGCCGCCCCGGTCGGCACGACGGAGCTGGGGATCGAGATCAACCCCGAGTCGGTCCGGGTGAGCTGGTTCCACGATGGGCGCGCCGAGCCGCTGGTCCTCGACCCCGAAGGGCGCCGCTCCGAGGTGCCGGTCCGGCTGGTTCGCGAGCCCGGCGCTCCACCGCGGATGCTGCCGCCCGGGGAGCCCGATCCGGCGCTCTGGGTCGGCGCACCGCTCCCCTTCCTCGGCACGCGCGCCGGGTCGGACGCTGCCCGCACCATCGCCCGGCGCTGGCCCGCGGCCGTGGTCCCCGACGACCGCGGCGAGGCGGCCTTCGCGCTCGAGGGCGGCACCGTCGGCGGGACCGAGCTCGTCGCCGCCCTGCTCCGATGGGTGCGGCACCGCACCGAGGAGCTGACCCGGCACCAGCCGAACCGGGTGGTGATCAGCGTCCCGGTCTCCTTCAACACCGTGCAGCGGGAGCGGCTCCGCGAGGCCGCAGAGCGCGCCGGTTTCGAGGGGATCCGCCTGGTCCAGGCGCCCACCGCGGCAACGATGGCCTTCGCGCGCGGGCGCGGGCTCGCGCGCCGTCGGATCCTCGTCTTCCGCATGGGAGCCAGCACCTGCGACATCGCGGTGCTCGCCGCGGCCGGTGACGACCTGGACATGGTGGCGTGCGCCGGCGACGCCTCGCTCGGGGCGGCGAACTTCGACGAGCAGATCGCGATCGCCCTCGACAAGGCTGCCCGCGCCGATGCCGGCACGCTGCGGAAGCGGATCGCCGAGGCGGCGCAGCTCAGGACCCTGCTCGAGGACGCCACGCTCAACGAGGCCGTTGCCGACGGGACGCGGTTGACCCGCGCCGAGCTCGAGGCCCGGACCACCGCACTGGTCGAGCGCGGGGTGCTGCTCGCCCGCGAGGTACTCCGCTCCGCGTCACTCACGCCGGAATCGCTCGACGAGCTGGTGATGGTGGGCGCCGCGACCCGGCTGCCGCACGTCAAGAAGATGGTCGAGGACGCAATGGGCCGCTACGCGCGGACCGACGTGGACGAGGCGGCGGCCGTGGCCACCGGCGGGGCGACGCTCGCCCACCTCCTGACGTCCGCGGGCCCGAAGAGCGCCTCGCGCACCGCGCTCCACGAGGTGCTCGGGGTGCCTCTGGAGATCATCGCCCCCGAGCTGGGGCAGGTCCGGGTGCTGGACCGGAACACGCGACTTCCGGCGGAGAAGACGCTGACCCTGACCCTCGGGCTGGGAGCTCCGCTGGAGGTGCAGGTCTTCCAGGGACCGGCGAAGGCTCCGGACCCGCGGAGCTTCCTCGGACTGCTCCGCGCTCCGCCCGATCGGGCGGGCGACTGGACGCTGCACCTGTCGCTGGACACCGACGGCATCCTCCGGGCGGCGGCGACGAACCCCAGCGGGAAGCGACAGCCGCTCCAGCTCCAGATGCCCGCGACGGGCCCCGAGACGGAGACCGCTTCGCCGCAGCGGGTCCCCTCCGAGTCCGAGACGCCCGCCGTTCCGCCGAAGCCGGACGGCGTGCTGGGCGGGCTGAAGCGGTTCTTCGGACGGCGGTAGGCCGGCATCACGATGCGCGAGGAGCCCGGCCCGCGCGCACGCCCTGGCACGAGGGCACTGATCGTCGGAGTGGCGCTCTCGCTCACCGGGCTCATCAGCATCGCTGCGCTCGTGGTCCAGCTGGCCGCGTACGACCCGTCCTGTGAGCCGCTCGTCGCCTGGTCCTTCTCGGGACCCTGCGGTGCGCTCCGGCTCCTGTCCGTGGCGATGCTCCCGTTCCTCCTCGGGGGACTCGGGCTCGTCGTGGCCGGGGGGGTCCTCCGCTGGAGGCGCGAGCGTCCACCCCTCGACTCGAGCGGCGCCTCAGTGACGGACGAGCGCGAACCGCGCCAGAAATCGCGCCGGTGACGACTCTTCCCGGAACGCCTCCAGCACGTCCTCGGCCGGCGACCGCCCCGAGCGTGCCCGGGCCTCGAGCGGCTCGAGCAGCGGGACATCCTCCGGGTCCAGCCGCTCCAGCCCCACCCGCGCCAGGCGCACCATCTCCAGCGCCATCGCCGCGAGCGACGTCCGCTGGAGCTTCCCCCTGAGGCCGTTGCGCTGCGCCTCCTCGTGGAAGGCCAGGTGCTCGGCGAACGACAGCCGCGGCACCAGCCCCAGCGCTGCATCGAGCGAGGACTCGTCGTAGAGGAGGCCCCGCCACAGCGCGACCAGGGCCGCCGTCTGCTCCAGCGAGACCGAGTCCGCGCCCCGCACCTCCATCACCCGCTTGAGCCGGACCTCGGGGAAGAGCGTCGAGAGGTGGTCCGTCCAGTCGGAGAGCGTCGCCGGCTTTCCCTCGAACCCGTCCTGCAGCAACTCCCCGAAGGTCATGCCGGGGGTGACGTAGCTCCCGTTCCGACGGACGAAGAGCAGCGGCGCCTTCAGCGCCCAGTCCACGTAGGCGCGGTAGTCGAAGGTGCCGTCGAGCATCCGGGGGAAGTAGCCGCAGCGCGTGCGGTCCACGTCGCTCCACACATGGCTCCGGTAGCTCATCCACCCGCTCGGCTTGCCCTGCACCAGTGGGCTGTTGGCGAACAGCGCCACCAGGAGCGGCGTCAGCCGCGCGGTCGCGGTGACCTTCCGCGCGCAGTCCGCCTCGGTCGTCCAGTCCAGCGAGACCTGCCCGGTGCAGGTCATCAGCATCATGTCCAGGGCGAGCTTCCCGCGCACCGGAAGCGTCTGGCGCATCACCTGGTAGCGCTTCTTGGGCATCCAGGGGATGTCGGCGGTGGTCCCCCAGGGCCGGTACCCGAGGGTCACCGGCATGAGCCCGAGCTCGCCCGCGGCCTCCGACAACATCAGTGCGTGTGCAACGTTCTCTGCGTGCACCGCCCGGGCAGTTCGAGCCGGCGAGCCGGAGAGCTCGAACTGCCCTCCCGGCTCCAGGGACAGGGTGTGGTCGCCCCGGGTGAGCGCAATCGCCGGGGCGTCCGGAGCGTCTCGGAAAGGTGCGTATCCCCGCGCCTCGAGCAGCCCCAGCAGCGCGCCGATGCCCCGGGGACCGTCATAGGGAACCGGGGTGGGCGGATCCTCGACCGGATAGAGGAACTTTTCGTGCTCCAGCCCCACCCTCTGCTCCGCCCGTGGCCGCTCCGCAGTCCGGAACACCGCCAGCAGGTCGTCGGGCGAGGTGACGGCCTCGTCTTCGGTCGGCGCGCGGTCGAGCGACATGCAGGGCCGGCTCTATAACAATGGTTGCGGCCCTTGCCCGCCCCCTCGCATGGAAGATACCCCCCAGCTGCCCAGCCACAGTGGTCCACTCGACCTACTCCGGGGCGCCGCCTTTCCGCTCCGGGCGGCCCAGCTGGTGCTGCGCGTTCCCCGCCTGCGGCGGCTCGCGCTCCTGTGCGCGGCCCTGACCCTGGGGATCTTCGTCCTCTGGGGATGGGCGCTCTGGTCGTTCCTTCCAGGGCTCCTCGAGCGCCTCTGGCGCCACCCGGCGGGCCCGGTGGGCTTCCTCTGGGAGCTCACGCTCGTCGTCTCCGGCGCACTCGCGTGGCTGATTGGCGCAGCGACCCTTCCCCTGCTGGTGCTGGCACCGCTCGAGGACACCCTGGTCGCGGCCACCGAGTCGGCGGTGGGCGCACCGCCCGCCCCCCCGGCTGGCATCGTCCGCGCCACCCGTCAGGCAATCTCCGCCGTCGCTCGTACCGCGATCCGGGTCATGCTCCTCCTCGCCGGTCAGGCGTTGCTGCTCACGCTCCAGCTGCTCGTTCCCGCCGGGGCGCCGCTCTGGGCGACGGCCGGGGTCGTCTGGACTGCGCTGTTCGCCTGCGCCGAGTACCTCGACCCACCGCTGGCCAGGCGCGGGGGGTCGTTTGTCGAGGTTCGGCAGGTGCTTGCGCGCCGGACCGGCCTCTCCCTGGGCTTCGGGCTGGCGGTGACCATGCTCCTGTGGGTTCCGCTCCTGAATCTGTTCCTGCTGCCTCTTGCCGTCGTGGCCGGGACTCTCCTGCACCGTTCGCTGGTTTCGGCTGGAGCCCTGTCTTGAAGGCCCCATACCCGGTGGTTAGAGTCGAAACTCCCCCATGCCCCGCCTGATGCGCCGTTCTTTCCTCGTCCTCGCTCTTCTCGGGGCCTGGGCCCTCCTGGCGCGCGACCACGCGCCGCTTCCCTTCACCGTCGGCGAGGCCGTCGCCGGCCCCGCCGCCCGCGGCGAGGGCTCCACCGACGTCGTCCGGAACGGAGACCGCCCCCCGCACGACCTGTCGGCCCTCAAGGTCTTCAACAAGGTCGTCATCTACGTGAAGGATGCGTACGTCGACCCGAAGCGGATCAACCCACGCGAGATGATGGTCGCCGCGCTGGAACAGGTGGAGCGCACCGTCCCCGACGTGATGGTGGAGGCGGACAAGGACCGCCAGAAGCTCCACCTCAACGTGAACGGCAAGACGCGGGACTTCGACATCAGCCACGTCGATTCGCTGTGGAAGATGTCCTTCCAGATGAAGGACGTCTTCGAGTTCATCGGGAACAACCTGCGCCCGAGCGAGGACACCCGGGACGTGGAGTACGCCGCGGTGAACGGGATGCTCTCCACGCTCGACCCGCACTCCGTGCTCCTCAAGCCCGAGTACTACCGGGAGATGCGCCTCACCACGAAGGGTGAGTTCGGCGGCCTGGGGTTCGTCATCCAGATGAAGGAGAGCAACCTCACGGTGGTGCGGGTGCTCCCCAAGACGCCTGCCTCCCGCGCGGGCATCAAGAAGGACGACCAGATCAAGAAGATCGGCGAGGAGTCCACGGTCAACATGGACCTCAACGAGGCCGTGTCGAAGCTGCGCGGCCCCGTGGACAGCCGGGTGACCATCACCGTCGAGCGCAAGGGCGCCGACAAGCCGATGGTGCTCACCCTGGCTCGGGCCACCATCTCCATCGAGTCGGTGCAGTCCAAGCTGCTCGCCGGCAACGTGGGCTACATCCGGCTCAAGAACTTCCAGGGCAACACCACGCGCGACATGCAGACCGCGCTGGGCAAGCTCCAGAGCGATGCCGAGGCCAGCGGCGGGCTGAAGGGTCTGGTCCTCGACCTCCGAGGCAACCCCGGCGGTCTCCTCGAGCAGGCAATCCAGGTCTCGGACCTCTTCCTCAGCCAGGGGACGATCGTCACCACGGTGTCGCTCAGCGAGCGGCAGCGGGAGGAGAAACGCGCCCACGCGGATGAGGGGGACAACAAGTACCCGCTGGCGGTGCTGGTTAACCCGGGGAGCGCCTCCGCGTCGGAGATCGTCGCCGGCGCGCTGAAGAACCTCAACCGCGCGGTCATCATCGGCCAGCAGACCTTCGGCAAGGGCTCGGTCCAGGTCCTCTACGAGTTCGGCTCGCAGAGCGGGAACCCCAACGACGAGAGCGCGCTCAAGCTCACCATCGCCAAGTACCTGACTCCCGGCGACGTCAGCATCCAGGAGGTGGGCGTCGAGCCGGACATCGAGCTGGTTCCGACCCGCGTCACCGCCGACCGGGTGAACGTCTTCGCTCCGCGGAAGACCCTCGGCGAGGCGGACCTCGAGCACCACTTCGGCAACTCGGCGAACAACCCCGCGGCCACCAAGCGCGAGGAGGTGCTGGGCAAGGAGAAGCCCTTCGTCAGCATCAAGTACCTGAAGGAGGACGCGAAGCAGAAGGACGCCGCGGCCCGCCAGCAGAAGGTGGAGGAGGGCAAGGATCCGAAGCTCACGAAGTCGGAGAAGCCCACCGACAAGAAGCCCACCGGGAAGGGGAAGGACGCGGCACACCCGCAACTCGACACCGATCCCAACAAGCTGGACGAAGACCTCTACGACCAGCTCGATGCCGAGGCGCAGGACGAGGTGAAGGAGGACTTCGAGGTCCTCTTCGCCCGCGATTTCGTGCTGAAGGAGCCCTTCGTCCTGCGGGACAAGATGCTCCAGGCCGGCAAGGGCTACCTCCAGGAGCGCGGGCTCCAGGAGACGGAGCGGATCAACACGGCCATCGCCGGGCTGGGCATCGACTGGGCGCCCGGGGCCACCCCCAAGGTGCCGCAGCTGGTCGCCACGCTGCGCCCTGGCCCGGAGAAGCGACTCGCCCCGGGTGACAGCTTCGATCTCGAGGTCACGGTGGAGAACAAGGGCAGCGAGCCGCTATCGCGGATCCGCGCCTGGAGCGAGAGCGAGGACCCGCTGCTCGACCGCCGGGAGTTCGTCTTCGGCACGCTGAAGCCGGGTGAGAAGCGGACCTGGAAGGCGCCGGTCAAGGTCCCCAAGGACTGGTACAGCCGCCGCGACGACGTGACGCTGAAGTTCTTCGACGACCAGGGGGCCCTGCCCCAGCAGCTGGTGGCCGAGGTGAACTTCGGCGAGCTGCCCCGTCCGGCCTTCGCCCTCGACTGGCAGGTGGTGGACGACTGCGCCCAGTGCAACGGCGACGGCGTCGCCCAGCGTGGCGAGAGCGTGACCCTCCTGGTGGACGTCACCAACCAGGGCACCGGCAAGGCGCTGGACGCGGTGGCCTCCATCAAGAACGCCGCCGACCAGAACATCTTCATCGAGAAGGGCCGGTTCCACCTCGGGGAGATCCCGCCCGGCGAGACCCGCACCGCGCGGTTCCAGCTCGAGGTGAAGAAGGGCTACGTGGGCGACAGCTTCCCGCTGAAGCTGGCGATCATCGACGAGCCGCTGGAGGAGTTCTCCACCGAGCGGCTGAACCTCCCGCTCGCCGACAAGCCGTTCAACATCGAGGCGCGCAAGGGCAACGCGCGGGTCGAGGCCGGAGCCCCGGTCCTCGCCGGGCCCGACGACCGCGCGCCGGTGATGGCCAAGGTGAAGAAGGCCGGCGTGGTGCCGGTGCTCGCCCGGGTGAACGGGCTCACCAAGGTGGAGATCGAGAAGGGCCGCTTCGGCTTCCTCCGCGCCTCGGACACCCACGAGGCCCGGAACGCGAAGGCCGCCGCGCCCGAGCTGACCGCGGTGCCGTACCGCGAGCCGCCGCAGATCGTCCTCCAAGTGGACCAGAGCCAGGGCGGCGTGGTGGCCCCGTCGGACCGCTTCACGCTGTCGGGGACCGTCTCCGAACCGAAGGGTCTGCTCGACATGTACGTGCTGGTCAACGACCAGAAGGTCTTCTTCCGCACCTCGGACAGCCCCAAGAACGAGCCCACCAAGCTGAAGTTCAGCACCGACTTCCCGCTGAAGGAGGGCGCGAACACGGTGATGGTGGTGGCGCGGCAGACGCAGGACTTCGCCTCGCGCAAGGTGCTCATCATCCGTCGCCGCCCGGCGGCGGTTGCCCAGGCGCTGGCCCGGACCCAGGAGACCACGGTCCAGCGGTAGCCCCCGGGGTCCGGCCCTCGCCGGCGAGCGCCGACCGGAGCGCGCCCGGTCGGTTGGTGATGCAGGTGTCGACGCCCCAGGCGCGGAGCCTCCGCGCCTGCTCCGGGTCGTCCACCGTCCAGACCGCGACCTGCCGCCCCGAGGCGTGCCACCGGCGCACGTCGTCCTCGCCAACGTGATTGGCCTCGGGGTGGACCGCGTCCCGTCCCAGCAGCGGAAGCGAGAGGTACCGCTGGAGGAGCTGGGGCCTGTCCGGATCCAGGAGGAGCCCGCGGGGCAGGCGCGGATGGGCCAGGGCCAGCCGAAGCAGGCAGCGCGGATCGAAGGAGGAGACGATGACGTGCTCGAGGTGGCGCCCCGCCTCGAGCAGCGCGCCGGCGGCCTCCGCGACCCGGGTGCCGCTCCAGTCCTCGCTCTTCAGCTCGACGTTGATGAACGCGCTCCGGGGGAGCGATTCCAGCACCTCGGCCAGGAGCGGGATGCGGCCCGGCGGCCCGCCACGGGGCCCGGCCCGCACCTCCAGACTTGCGAGGTCG